>JALHSW010000102.1 GCA_022865365.1 Acidimicrobiia bacterium
CATCACGAACCGCGCGTCGACGGCAGCTGGGGCAAGAGCCAACGGAACACCAGCTGCCCGGCCTTCGGGTTGAAGTGGACGCCGTCGTAGCGCAGCATCACGCCATCGCGAGCATTCGTGAACCGACCCTTCGGTGACACGTACTCGTTGAGGTCGGCGACCGTCACGTTCGGATCGCTCCGGTCCTTGACGTACCGCCGCAGCAGCGCGTTCCAGTGGTCGATGCGCGCGGGGTCATCCTCGGCCCACCGGACGGCTTGGCCCACGACCTCGGGGCGCTCGTTGGAGGGAGCGGTTGCGAGCACGACGGACCCCCCGCGCGAGCGCAGGATGTCGACGCCGCGGTCAAGCTGGCGCAAGAGGTAGCGATCCGACGCCTTGCTCCCGAAGGGGAGACTCTTGCCGTCGACCTCGAGGTCGGACACGACGAAGACGTCGAAGATCGCGGTCGAGACGTCGGGATCGATCTCGTCGACGTACGCTTGCCACTGCGCGGGCCAGTCGTCACACGTCGCCTCGGTGTCGACCCACCGACCCCCGCGCTCGATCCGACCCTTCTGCGCGAGCCCGCACGCGAGCTCACCCCGGTTGAAGAGCTCGACCCCGGCCGCGTGCGATTCTCGATCGAAGCCGTCGCCCAGCGTCTTGGCAACGGAGTCGCCGACGACGAGCACCTTGCCGGGCGGAGCCGTGGCCCCCGGCGCGGTGGTCGAGGGCACGTTGTCCGCCACCGCGACCTCGTTGCGGGACGGGCCGCGAACCTCGGGCAGCGCCACAAACACCGCCGCGAGCACACCCGCGGCCATCGCCACGACGAGAACGGCGCGACGGGCACCGTGCGTCCACGTGCGGTGGCGGATCGGGAGCTCGACCCAGACGTAGGACGCCGTAGCGATCGCGGTCGTCACCGCGAGCCGCAGCCCGAGCAGGGCCACCCCGGAGGTGCCGGTGCGCTCCGTCGTGATGGTCAGGAACACCGGCCAGTGCCACAGGTACAGGCCGTAGGAGATCTTGCCGATCCACCGCAGCGGCGTCGGGCTCAACCCTGCCCGCACGAGGTTGCGACGTGGCTGCACTGCCGCGCCGATGACCGCCGCGGTGGCGATCGCGGCCAGGAAGTACCCGCCGCGGTACATCCACGGCGAGGTGTCACGCACCGTGACCAGGAGCACGCCGAGGACGACAGCCCCACCGATGCCGGAGCGCACCCACGGTACCGAGCGCACGCGACGCTCACCCTGGGTGCGCAGACGCAGCAGCACGACCGCGAGCGTGGCCCCGACCAAGAGCGCCTGGGATCGGGTGTCGGTCCCGTAGTAGACCCGTGAAGGGTCAGAGCCGGGCGAATACAGCGCGGCCATGAGAACCGCCGAGAGGACCGCACCGAAGGCGAACACGCGGGCGAGCATCCCCAAGCGCGGTCGCCAGCGCAGCAGCAACAGCACGACGATCGGCCACACGAGATAGAACTGCTCCTCGATCGCCAGCGACCACAGGTGGCGGAACGGTGAGGGCGCGGCGAACTGGTCGAAGTAGCTCTGGCCCGAGAAGACGAACCGCCAGTTCGCGACGTAGCCCAACGATGCCAGCGCGTCGCCGCGGATCTTCGCGAGCTCGGCTGGTGCGGCGACGACGAGCGCGTACAGGAGGATGCCGGCGAACACCACGCCGAGCGCCGGGAGCAGCCGCCGAGCGCGGCGCGCCCAGAACGCGAGGAGCCCGATGCGGCCTGATCTGCCGAACTCGACGAAGAGCAGTGTCGTGATCAGGTATCCCGACAGCACGAAGAAGATGTCGACGCCGAGGAACCCACCGCGCATCCCTGAGACGCCGCCGTGGTACAGGAGCACCGCGATGACGGCCACCGCGCGCAACCCGTCGAGCGCCGGTTGGTACGCGATCGATGGCCCGGCGGCGGGTGCCGCCGGCTCGGGTGTCAGAGCTCCTCAGCGGTGAACGTGTCGCACCGGTCGATGTCGCCCGAGTCGTACCCGCGCGTGAACCAGTGCTGGCGCTGCTCAGAGGTTCCGTGCGTGAACGACTCGGGGTCGACACGCCCGGTCGATTCCTTCTGGATCCGGTCGTCGCCGACCGAGGCCGCGGCGGCGAGCCCCTCCTCGAGGTCGCCCTTCTCGAGGATCTTGCGTTCGTACGTCGAGTGCGCCCACACGCCGGCGAAGCAGTCGGCCTGGAGCTCCTGGCGCACGGAAAGATCGTTCGCGTCGTCGGGGTTCCGCTGCTGCTGCGTTTGGACCTTGTCATTGATGCCGAGGAGGTTTTGCACGTGATGGCCGAGCTCGTGCGCGATCACGTACGCCTGTGCGAAGTCGCCCGGCGCCCCGAAGCGGTCACGCAGTTCGCGAAAGAAGTCGAGGTCGAGGTACGCCTTCGAATCGAGCGGGCAGTAGAACGGACCGGACGCCGACTGGGCCGTGCCGCACCCCGAGTTCACCGCTTCGGTGAACAGCACGAGCGTGGCGTCGTCATAGCGTTCGCCCGCGCCCGTGAACTCGTCGCGCCACGTCGTCTGCACGTCATCGAGGACGAATGACACGTAGTCGACGAGGTCGGCATCCGCGTCGCTCTCGGGACCGCTCGGGATCGAGTCACCGGGCGCGCTCGGCAGACCCGGGAGCGTGATGTCGGGCCCGATCGGGAATCCACCGCTCCCGCCCCCGCCGCTCCCGAGGATGTCGCCGATGTTGCCGCCACCGAGCAGCAACACCGCGACCACCACGATGATCCCGACCGTGCCACCGCCGAGGCCGAGGCACCCCTTGCCGCCCCCCATCGGGAGGTTGAGGCCTCCGAAGCCGCCTCCGGACGAAGAGCCGTCGCCGCGACGATCCTCGATGTTGGTACTGCGGCTCCCGGGCTTCCAACGCACCATCGCTACGCAACCTCCGCACTGTTCGGCGCGGTCTTCGATGTTCGGCGGCCAGAAGTGTGCCGCCGCGCACGAGCGCGACGCCACCAGTGGCGACGTCGACTGAGACCGCGAGCACGATCCGCGACCTCGACGACGTTGGTCATCACCCGACCGAACCGGTCGGGGTCGGCGAGCAGCCAGTTGTGCCCGCCCGGTACCGAGATCGTCGGCGCATCCCCGAGCGCCGCGCGGAGCGCGTCGACCGATGCCTCCGTGACGATTCGATCGCGCGGCGACCACACGATCACCACAGGGAATCCACGACGACGGAGCGTCGTGAGCTCGGTCGTGAGATCGGCGTCGCGAGCGAGCTGCGCCGCCTGCCAGAAGGCGCGCGGATCGAGCACGAGGTTCGGCAGCGCTTCGGAGACCACCAGAGGGAGCACGCGCGCGAGGTGCGCGGGTCGCCTGAGGTCGGCCGAGAAGTGCAGCCCCCAGTTCCACAACGGTCGATCGGCCATCGGGCGTACCTGGTCACCGTCGCGAGTCCACGCTCCGCCGCCGATCGCGTTCACGAGCACGAGAGCACCGATGCGATCGGGGTGGTCGTGAGCCGCGACGGTGCCGACGCCGCCACCGAACGAATGCCCCACGAGCAGCACCGGCTCGGTGACCTCCATCGCATCGAGGAACGCAATGACCCATGCCGCGTAGCCCCGCAGCGTCGCTTCGCCGGCCGGGAGGCGTGCGGTGCCGCTGAAGCCGGGGAGCGCCGGCGCGAGCACCCGCACGCCGCTCTCGGCGAGGCGGCGCACCGAGTCCCGATAGGCGCGGTGGCTCAGCCCCCAGCCGTGCAGGAACAGGACCGGACGCCCTTCACCGGCTTCGAGGCATGCCGCGGCCCGACCGTCGACACGGATCCGGTGCCAGCGGACGCTGACACGGCGAACGCCCGACTGCGGATCGAGGGGCTCCGACACGGCTCTGACGGTAGGCGCGCCGCTCGGTCCTCGCCGGATCACGGCGCAGGTCCCTCTGCGAGCCCAGATCCGGAGCCGGCGATCAGGAATACCGGATCGCCTTGCCGCGGGACTCGCCGTGGTTCGCCACCGCGTCGCCCAGGTCCGCGAGCAGCGTGTCGACGACGGCACCGTGCGCGGGCGACAGCATCACGTGCAGTCCCGGCGGGTCGGTGTTGCGGTTGAGGTTCCAGCCGCGATCGTCCATCACGTCGCCGACCGCGTAGAGATCGATCGTGTCGGAGGCCAGCGCGAGCACGGGTCCGACGGGGTCGCCCACGATCCCGACCCCGGGGAGAGCATCGACGGCCGCACGGACCTTGGCGACGGTCGTCATGAGGTCGCGCACGATCTCGGTGTACCCATCGACGCCGAGGTACGACATGACCGCCCACGCCGTCGCGATCGGCGCCGCCGGGCGCGCCCCGGCCATCGCCGGTGACCCGTAGAGCCCGGCGGGCCACTGGTCGAACAGAAAGGCCTGGTGGCCGAACCAGTCCTCGTCGCGGTGCAACACGACCGAGGCACCCTTGGGCACGTACCCGTACTTGTGCACATCGGCCGACATCTCGGTGACCCCGGCGACGCGGAAGTCCCACGGCGGTACGTCGTGGCCCAGACGCTCGAGGAACGGGAGGACGAACCCCCCGATGCACGCGTCGACGTGGCAGCCCGCGCCGTGCTCGGCGGCCAGTGCCGCGAGGTCCGCCACCGGATCCACCACTCCGTACGGGTACGAGAAAGCCGACGCGATGACGACCGCGGTGTCGGGACCGATCAGCTGCTCGGCCTCGCGCACATCGGCGCGGTAGCTCCCGTCGAGCGGGATCCGGACGACGTCCAAGTCGAAGTAGTGCGCGGCCTTCGCGTACGCCGGATGCGCAGAGACGGGGGCGAGGATCTGTGGACGCTCGACACCGCGCGCCCGAGCCCGTTCCCGGCTCACCAGCATCGACATGAGGATCGACTCGGTACCACCCGACGTCATCGAGCCGCCCCCACCATCGGGAAGGTTGACGAGCGACCCGACGCCGGCGACGACCTCGGTCTCGAGCGCCGCGAGCTCGGGGAACTTGAACGGGTTGAGGGCGTTGCCGAAGAGGTAGCGCCGATTCACTTCGAGTGCGAGCTCGTCGATGTCGTCGCGCCCGGTCGGGTACACGAGACCGAACAGCCGAGCGCCGTGGACGTCGGGCTCCTTGGCCTGGCGCGCGTCGAGGTCGGCGAGGATTGTCGCCGCGTCCCTACCGGTCAGGTCCATCCCGCCGGCGAGGTCCATCATGGAGCGTCTCCTTCGGTCCGTTCGGTCATGGCACCGTGATCGGCGGCAGTGGGTGGCGATAGAGCGCGGCGGCATTCTCGTGGGTGAGCTTGCGCAGCTCCTCGACCGGTAGGTGGCCCCAGTAGCGCTCGATGACGCTCTGGGTATCCGGCCACGTGCTGTCACCGTGCGGGTAGTCGACCTCCACCATGATGTTGTCGACCCCGATGGTGTAGCGGGTGTCGATCGTCGACGGGTCGTCGATCGTGCAGAAGCTGAAGTTGCGACGCAGCACGTCGGCGGGACGCATGCCACCAACGCCGTCGAGCCCGTACCCGGAACGATCGACGATGTTGTCGAGCCGGTCGATGAGCATCGCGACCCAGCCGATGCCGCCCTCGGACATCGCGATCTTCATGTCCGGGTACTTTGCGGCCCACGCCGACCACAACCACTCCGCGCAGGCGGTGAGCGACAGCTGCCCGAAGAGCGTCGCGCCGAGCTGTATCGGTGGGCACCCCGCCGGGAAGTCGGCCATGCCCGAGGAGCCGACGTGCAGGCTGATCACGGTCTCGGTGTCGGCGCATGCACGGATGATCGGCTCCCAATGATCGTCGAAGATCGACGGGAACCCGATGCGGTGCGGTCGTTCCGGGAGCGACACCGAGGTGAACCCTCGGGCCGCGTTGCGGCGAATCTCCGCGGCACCGCGCTCGGGGTCACCGAGGTCGGTGATCCCGAGCGGGATGAAGCGCTCGCGGTGCGGGCCCCACCACGCCTCGTACATCCAGTCGTTCCACGCCTGCGTGACGGAGAAGCCGAGGTCGCGGTCCTTGGCCTGCGAGTACACGCGCCCGCAGAAGCCGGTGATCATGGAGGGGAAGTTGAGCGAGGCCCAGATGCCGCCGGTGTCCATGTCGCGCACCCGCGCGTCGGGATCGAAGCACCCGGGTCGCATCTGGTCGAAACGGAACGGTTCGATCTTCACCGTCTCCGGGCGCCGACCGGCGACTGCGTTCTGGCCGACCTGGAAGTGACGCTCACCCTCGAACTCCCAGACCTCGTGGCCGGCCTCGGTGACGATCACCTTCGGGGCACGGTCCTGGAGCGCCGCGGGAAGCCGCCCCTCGAACATGCGTGGCGGCTCGACGAGGTGGTCGTCGACGGAGATGACCGTGTACTTCACGTCCCGCGGGGTGGGCTCCGGGAGGAACAGGTCGGAGGGAAGCTCGGCGAAGGTGGTCATGCGGTACTCCTGTGTGCAGCGGTCATCGCCGTCAATCTACGGCGTCACACCGCTCATCGACACCGGGTGCCATGATTCGGCCGGTGGACGACGACTCTGACGCGCGGGCCGCTCGCAGGCTCCCCATGCCCGACTGGGCCAAGCACAACGCTGCGCTTCGGGCCGCGTTCGCGGCGTCGGACAGCTACGCGCTGCTGCTGATCCTGCTGCTCGCCGACTTCTTCCTCCTCGCCGCGCTCCCGGACGAGCACTACTCCACGTTGATCCGAGCCCCGTTCATCGTGGCCACGGTGCTGCTCGCGCTGCGGACCTCCGACGCGTCGCCGCGCCTGATCCGGTTCGCCCGCTGGGCCGGAGTCCTCGCGTTCGTCTCGATCGTGCTCGCGTTCCTCAACGAGGACGAGTGGTTTCGAGGCCTGGTGTCGCTCATCTTCGTCATGCTGCTCGCCGCGCTCCCGTTCGTCATCATCCGTCGGATCCTGGGGCACGAGGAGGTCAGCGCCGAGACCATCTACGGCGCGCTGTGCGTCTACCTGCTGATCGGGCTCGTCTTCTCGTCGTTGTTCGTCGCGGTGAACGGCCTGGGCAGTGAGCACTTCGCGCTCCCGGCCGATCAGAACCAGCCGGCCGATCTGCTCTACCTCAGCTTCATCACGCTCACGACCGTGGGGTTCGGAGATGTCGTACCGAACACCGACTTCGCGCGCGCGGTCGTCGTCCTCGAGGCACTCATCGGACAGATCTTCCTGGTGACGCTCGTCGCCCGCCTCGTGGCGATGTTCGGCCAGGAGCAGCGCCGCCGCGACCGGGGGACCGACGACGAGGCCTGAGCCGGCCCCGGGGATCCGGTCAGGCCGGACCCTCCTCCATGAGCTCGGGAAGACGTCTGATCTCGAACGAGACGACGATTTGGAACGCGCCGGCAACGATCGCCCAGAGCCCGGCCATGGCGATCGCGAGACCGAGCGTCTGAATCGGACGTGCGAGCAGCACGATCCCGATGGCCACCTCGACGAGGCCGAAGACGAGGAACAGGCCCCACGAGTCGCCCGCGTGCCGGTTCGCCAGCGCGCCCAGGAGGTGGAACACCCCCGAGACGATGACCCACGCGCCGATGAAGATTGCCAGTACGTGCAACGTCGGGGACGGCCAGGACACGAACGCGACACCGACCAGGAGCTCGAGCACGCCCACGAAGACGTTCCACCCGCGTCCCGTGCCGTCGGCCGGCTTCGACAACACCTGCAACACCCCGCGCACGATGAAGAGGAGCGCGACGATCAGCGCGAGGTCCTCCGCCGTCCACTGGATCGACAGGATCACGATGCCCGCGACAACCGACACGATCCCGGCGAGCAGCACGACCCACCAGGTCTTCGCGATCTCTGCGGCGTTGCTCCGGTCGACGCGACCCGAGGCCAGCGGATTCAGCATTGGGAGCTCTCCTCTCGATTGCTTCTTGGCTCGATTGCTTCTTGGCTCGACTGCTCTTGGGCTCGACTGCTCTCAGGCAGGGTGGGACGACGGGCGAGGAACCGGAGACGGGCGGTGCGGGCGTCCCAGTCGTAGACGACGACGGTGCCGGCGAGCACGTCCTGGAGCGCCCGGTGCTGCTTGCCGATGATGATCCCGACGAAGCCGATGCCGAACGTCAAGAAGCTGAGGGCGAGCGCCGGCGCGCGCACGATGCCACGCCACGGGTCGAGCGGGCCACCGTCGCGGTCGACGACGCGCAGGCCGAGGAGGGCCATGCCCGGGGTCTTGCCCGAGGCCGCCCACGAGCCACCGAAGTAGAGCCACTCCCAGAGTGCGATCAGCAGCGTCCAGGCCCACCCCGGACCGCTCTGCCGGTTCAGGTCGGTCTGGAGCATCAGGTTGATGAGGAACGCCCCCACGCTGACGCTGACCGCGAACACCAACAGGCTGATCCCCATGTCGACGAGGTAGGCCGCGACCCGGGTCGCCGGGCCGGCGTACTGGCCCAAGCGGGTGGCCTCGGGGGGCGCGGGCTTCACGCGACGAAATGGGGAGGGCCGACGGGTGTCTTGGCCGAATCTCGCCGCAGGATCCGATCAGCGATCGCGTTCGACACCTGGTCGAGGCTCACGGCCCGGGCTCGGATCGAGTCGAGCACCCGTTGCGCGACACCGCTCGTGGAGTCGGCGATGATCGCGCCGAGCTCGGTGCGCTGCACCAGGTCTTCGACGTCGACCTTCGCGACCATCGCGTTGACGTCCACCCGGGCTACGAGCTGATCGATGTCGATCCGGTCGAGCAGCCGGTCGAGGTCGATCCGGTCGAGCAGCTTGTTGACGTCGATGTGCTCGAGCACCGCATCGACGTCGACGAGGTTGAGCACTCCGTCGAGGCTCGGACGCGGCAGGCGCGGTGACACGAGCCGTTAGCCCTCTTCCGCACCGGCCGGTACGGACGCCCCCCGCCCGATGAACTCGATCAACGCGAGGTACACGAGCAGCAGGATCCCGACTCCCAGCACGGTGCCGGGTTTCGGGTGGTTCCAGATGATGAGGATCGCGAAGGCCACCCCGACCCCGGCGACGCGCAACGGGGTCTTGGACCGGGCGACGAAGGTCGCGACCGGCCCCGCCTCGACGTCGGAGTCTCCGCCGAGCGCCTTGGTCCAGAAGCCCCGGATGCGGGTCGCCAGGTGCGATGGACCCATGACCCACGCTCCGATCGCGATCACCAACCCGAGCACGACCAAGGTGGTCCCCGACTGTCGCAGGAACGACGTGAGCTGGTCCCACACCGCGCCGGCCGAACCCCGCCGGGCACCGGCGTTCGTGATCGCGTCGAGATAGAAGTTCCGTCCGACGCTGAGGAGCGCGAGCTGGAGCGCGACCACGACCGCGACCGAGATGCCGAGGCGCATGATCGTGCGCCGCCGGTTGCTCGACAGCGCGATCGCACCGGCGAAGCAGAGCAGAGCGATGAAGGGCAGCACCCACGCCACCGTCTGGAGCAGGTCGACGAGACCCTGCACCTGCTCGAGCTCCTTCGACTGGAACAGAACCACGCTCTGGTACTTCTGCGGGAGCTCGACACTGTCGAACACCGAGATGCCTCGCGCGTCCAACCGCTTCTTGACGTTGTTGAAGATCTCTTCGATGTTGACCGAGATGGTGCCGTCCTTGGTCGAGACTCGCGACGTGTCGCCCGTGAGCACCGCGACGACGGCGGTGTGGGCCCGCCGGTTCACGTTCTCCCACAGCGTCTGGAACCGATCCGACTGGACGAGCTTCAGCGCAGCGGTGTTGGCGAACGTCTCGAGGCCACCGGTGATCGGAGCCGCGAGGATGTCGGCCCGCTTCGGGAGGGCGTCGGCCACCTGCTTCTCGACCTTGCCATCGGCAAACAAGGCAGTCGTGACCCGGTCGGCGACGCCGTGCTGGATGTCGGAGTTGCCGGCGAGCGGGCCGATCGTGGCGACGTACTGGTCGCTGTCGAGGAGCGTGGCGCGCACCCAAATCGCGCTCATCGAGAGCGGTACGAGGATGACCCCAATGATCAGCAGCGTCGCGGCGACGATCCGGCGCCAGCGAGGGACGGAACGAGCCGGGGTCCCGGTCTCCGGCTTCGCCGGTGCTGTCTTCGGCTGCCCGACCACGTTGTACCCCCGTAGGCTTGGACGCCGTCAGGCGTCCCTCCGTGCCAGACGAGCGCCCGACTGAGGGGATAGTAACGGCATCCTCACCCGGCGCGCTCGTCGGCGAGGTGGCCGAGGCCGGCCGAGCCGGGTCCGGCCAGGGGCGGGCTGACGTCCCAGTCCCGAGCCGCCTCGGCACTCTCGTGACCCGCGCCGTGGTGGAGGCCGCGCTGCTCGAGCGCGCTGATCAGGGCTTCGACGCACGTCGGGTGGAACTGTGTCCCGGCCTGGGCGCGCAGCTCGACGAACGCGACGTCCTGTGGCAGGGCGCGGCGGTAGGCCCGGGTGGAGGTCATCGCGTCGTACGCATCGGCGACGGCGACGATGTGCCGTGCGACCGCATCGGGTCGGTGGTCGTCGTCCCAGGGCGCGTAGACGCCCAGTGCGATCGGGGCGACCGGGGCCAGGAAGTCGATGCGCGAGAGGAGCGCGACCGTGACGTCTTCGTGCTGACGCACCCTCTCGTACTCGGCCGCAGTCAGCGGCCCCGGCTTGTTGAGGAGCTGGTTCGGGACGACGAGCTTGCCGATGTCGTGCATCAGCGCGGCACGTCGCAGCCGCTCGAGCGAGTGACCATGAAGACCGAGATGCTCGCCCATGAAACGGGCGTAGGCCGCGACCCGCTCGGCGTGACCGGCGGTGTAACGGTCCTTTGCCTCGAGCGCGTGCACGAGCACGAGCAGTGCCTCGTCGTTGGCCTCTCGGTAGCGTAGGTACGCAGCGAACGCGGCTCGACCAACCAGGATCGGCGTCACCGTGAGCACGAGCACGGCGCCACCGACGTCGAGGTACAGGCGACCCAGCGCGGCACCGAGGATCGCAAACGGATAGACGTGCCACTGCCACGCCGCGAGGGTGAGCAGCACGTCGCGCGACGGGCGTCGACGGAGGCGACCCATCGCGTAGCTCACGGCGCAGGCGTCCACGACGAACGCGGCCAGTGCGGCGAGCGTTGCGCCGAAGAGCAGCAGTGGGACCGAATCGAGCCAGCCGCTCGGAAGTGCCCACAGCACCGCGACGCCGGCACCCATCGCGAGCGCGTACATGCCGGCGTTGTACCCGAGCTTGGCCCATTGATGTTCACGGATCAGCGGGAGGTACAGGCCGCCGCAGCAACCGACCAGCACCGCACC
>JALHSW010000103.1 GCA_022865365.1 Acidimicrobiia bacterium
CATCAGCGACTTCTTCCGGTCGGCCACATCCGGTGAGGCCGACTACGCGGGCTTCCAGGTCGCGACGATGGGCAAGCGCGCCACCGAGCGGGAGCGCGAGCTCTTCGCCGACGACCGTTACACCGAGTACCTGCTGCTGCACGGTCTCTCGGTGGAGATGACCGAGGCGCTCGCCGAGTACTGGCACCGACGCATCCGCGAGGAGTGGGGATTCGCCGACGAGGACGGACCAACCGTCCAGGGACTGTTCCGTCAGCAGTACCGCGGCTCGCGGTACTCATGGGGCTATCCCGCGTGCCCCGACCTCGAGGAGCAGGTCAAGCTCGACGCGCTGCTCGACCTCTCGAGCATCGGCGTACACCTGACCGAGGAGTTCCAGCTCGATCCGGAGCAGAGCACCTCCGCGATCGTGGTCCCCCACCCCGAAGCCAAGTACTTCGTCACGTGACCAAGCACCTCGTCACATGAAGGGACTGATCCTCGCCGGTGGAGCCGGCACGCGGCTACGGCCCATCACGAACACGAGCGCGAAGCAGCTCGTCCCCGTGGCGAACAAGCCGATCCTGTTCTACGGGATCGAGGACATGGTCGCCGCCGGCATCACCGAGATCGGCATCATCGTCGGCGACACCCGCGACGAGATCATGGAAGCTGCCGGTGACGGATCCCGTTGGGGCATCGAGATCACCTACATCCCCCAGGATGCACCGCTCGGGTTGGCCCATTGCGTGCTCATCGCCCAGGACGTCCTCGGCAATGACAGCTTCGTCATGTACCTCGGCGACAACATGCTCCAGCAGGGGCTCACCGAGTTCGTCGAGCGCTTCCGTGCCGCGCAGGATGCCGGTGGGGCCGACGCACCCGCGGCGCAGATCCTGCTCGCACACGTCGACGATCCGCGTCAGTTCGGCGTCGCCGAGGTGAACGACGCCGGGGAGGTCGTCCGCCTCGTGGAGAAGCCCGACGACCCGCCGTCGGATCTGGCGCTGGTCGGCGTGTACCTCTTCGACCGACACATCCAGGAAGCCGTGCGGGCGATCGAGCCGTCGGACCGGGGCGAGCTCGAGATCACCGATGCGATCCAATGGCTGCTCGACCATGGCCACCGTGTGGTGCACGACGTGCTCGTCGGCTGGTGGATCGACACGGGGAAGAAGGACCCGATCCTCGCGAGCAACCGCTACATCCTCGAGACGATCGAGCCCACGAACCACGGCTCGGTCGACGACGCGTCGACGATCGAGGGTCGGGTCGTCATCGAGGAAGGCGCCAAGATCATCGAGTCGCGTGTCCGAGGGCCGGCGATCATCGGTCGGAACACCCGCATCGAGCGCAGCTACGTGGGACCGTTCACGTCGATCGCGGCCGACTGCGAGGTGATCGACTCCGAGATCGACCACTCGGTCGTGCTCGAGCGCAGTCGCATCGCCGGCATCGACGGCATGGCCGACTCGCTCATCGGACGTGACGTCGAGGTGTCACGGTCGGGTCAACGCCCCGGGGCGCTGCGGCTCATGCTCGGTGACCACTCCAAGATCGACCTGGAGTAGACACGAACGATGGCGACGGTCACCGAATCCGAGGTCATTGCGGGCGTTCACATCGTCGAGCCTGTGATCCATGGCGACGAGCGCGGCCTCTTCGTCGAGACGTACCGGCGCGAGTGGTTCCCGCAGGGTCGCGAGATGGTCCAGGCCAACCGCGGCGATCGCCAGCGCGGGTGCATCGTCGGACTCCACTACCACCTCCATCAGGCCGACTACTGGTACGTCCCCTTCGGGCGTGCTCGTGTCGTGCTCCACGACCTGCGGGACGGTTCGCCGACCGACGGCGCCACGCTCGTGGTCGATCTCGGAGCACGCGACGACGGAAGCCACGATCACCGCGGCATCTTCATCCCACCGGGAGTGGCGCACGGGTTCGCGTCGCTCACTGACATGACCATCACCTACCTCGTCGACAGCTACTACAACCAGGCCGACGAGCTCGGTGTCGCGTGGGACGACCCCGAGATCGGCGCCGACTGGGGGATCGACTCCCCGATCCTCTCCGAGCGCGACCAACACAACCCTCGACGAGGCGCG
>JALHSW010000104.1 GCA_022865365.1 Acidimicrobiia bacterium
CCGTGGCCGTGGTGACCGACAGCGCCGCCGCGCTGCCCGCTGAGTTCGTCGAGCGTTACGGCGTGACGGTGGTGCCGATGTGGATCACCGTCGGCGGGCGGACAACGCGCGACGGAGAGACGACACTCGAAGTGATGCTCGAGGCGGAGGATCTCGAGACGTCGGGACCATCGCCGGGCGACTTCGCGTCGGCGATCGAGCAGCGCGCCACCGACGACGGCATCCTGGTCCTGACGATCGCGAGCACGATGAGCAGCACGTTCCAGTCCGCATTGCTCGCGGCCGACCAGACCACCGGACGGGTTCGCGTCGTCGACACCCAGACCGCGGCCGGCGCCGAAGCGCTCGTCGTGCTCGCTGCTGCACGAGCGGCCGCGAGCGGCGCCGCACTCGACGCGGTGGCGGCCGCGGCCGAGGAGGTGATCAGCCGGGTGCGACTCGTCGCGACCGTCCCCGACATCTCCTACCTCGCTCGCAGCGGTCGAGTTCCGGAACTCGCGGCACATGTGGGCCGAAAGCTGGGCGTCGCGCCGTTGTTCGAGTTCGTCGCGGGAGGGGTCCACCCGCTCCGGCCCGCGCTGGGCCTCGACGCGGCCTACGACCGGCTCGTGCATCACGTCATGTCGAATCGGGAGGAGGGAGCGGGCCTGCACCTCGCGGCCTACCACGCCCTCCGTCCCGAGGCGGCGGACGCGCTGCTCCACGGGGTCGAGCGCTTGCTCACTCCCGCGAGCGCGTTCGTCGGCGAGTTCGGATCCGTGATGGTGGCCCACACCGGCCCGGGCCTCGTCGGGCTCGCCTGGTGGTGGGAGCCCGACGCCGGCCGCTGAGCGGTCACGCCGGAATTCGCGACTCCCCGAGGATCCAGGCCACCGAGTCCACGACCTCGTCGATCGAGGCGGGCTGGAACGCGTGACCCATGTCGGAGACGATCCGGAGCCGTGCCGGGGCGGTGGTTCGGCCGTGCAGCTCGCGCGCGTCGCTCAGTGGGATGAACGAGTCGGCGTCCCCGTGGACGATCGCGAGCGGGCCCCGGACCCTCGCCGCGAGGTCCACGGGGGGCTCCGGGCGGTCCCATGCCGGCGCGATCTGCACGTGCAGGAGCCTGCTCACGATCGCACGGCCCACCGCCGTGCGGGTCATGACCGCGGCCAGCAGGCCCTGTGGATTGCGCGGGAGGCGCCAGTCGGCCGGGCAGCTGACGATGACCGTTCCCGCGAGCTCGTCGTCGGTAACGGCATAGCGGAGCGCCGCGATCGCGCCCATCGAGGCTCCCACGACAACGACCGTCTCGGAGCGCTCCCGGGCCGCTTCGACCGCGATCGCGACGTCGTGGCGCTCGAGGTCGCCGAGGGTGGACTCACCGGTCGACGTCCCGTGGCCACGCGAGTCGTACGAGATGACCTCCAGGCCCTGCGCGTGGAGCGCCTCGGCGAGCGCCACGACGTCCGGGTGATCGGCCGACGACGTGAAGCCGTGCACGAGCACCACCGCGGCAGTGGTCTGGTCCTGGAGCCAGGAACGGCTCGACAACGTGACCGAGTCCGTGGTCGTGAGGATCCGTCGCGTCTCGGCCGGCTGCATCCCGGACATTCTCCCACACTTGGGCCGCCGTGAGCAGTCGGGCCCGAGCGAACGGTCTCCGCCACGCCTCGAGCGAGCGGGACCCGATCAGCCGAGCCTTCGTGCCCGCGCGTTGGCAGACCGGCGCAGGACGATCGCGCTCGAGAGGGCCGTAGCGACCGGGAGCGCGAATGTCGGCGCTGGGCCCCACGCGTTCCGTCGGTCCCGCAGCCACCAGACCAGACTGGCTGCGACCCAGGTCGTCGTGACGAACACCGTTGCGGCGTACGAACGGCGTTCGAACGGACCCAGCGCCCCGGCAGCACCGGCCACGATCCCGAGCGGCACCCCGGCCGGGAAGTTCGCAAGGCATTGTCCGCACGCGCACGACATGCCCCTCCCGCCGCGGAAGCCGCTCCAGACCGGGTAGCAGTGGCCCACGACCGCAGCGGTGCCGCCGACGTGCGCGCCGACGCCGCCGGCGAGGGCACGCCCGACGAGGCTGGCGGCCACACCTTTGGCGATGTCGGCGACGCCGACGGCGGCACCCCATCGTGGGCCGAGGATTTCGATCGCGTTGAGCGCACCGGGGTTGCCCGACCCGACCGCGCGCAGGTCGACCTGACCGGCGGTGGCGCGGCGGGCGGCGAGGTCGGCCCACGAGATGCTCCCGAGCAGATAGCCGGCGCCCGCCGCCAGCGCCACGGCCCCGAACCGGCGGCTCCTCACGGGGAGCTCCTCAGGGCAGGCAGCGATCGGGGATCATCGAGGCAACCAATATCACTCGGAGCGCGCCGGTGGCGAGCCGCCGACGACAGTTAGGTCGAAAGGTGGGCCGTGAGCATCTCGAGAAACTCGGGGAGCTGCTGCTTGGATGCTCCTCGAAAGCGCACCTCCCCTTCGGCCCAGCGCAGTGTCACTTCCTTCTTGGCTTGCGATACAAGCTCGAGGCCCCGGTAGGGGATCGCGTAATGGCCCCTCGGGGCACCCGCCGCGCCGGTCGGCACGACAACGAGCCGTTGGTCGGTGGCAGCGAGGATCACATTCGTGGCCATGGTGAGTTCCGCCAGGCCGCCGCCGAGTGTTCTCGTCGTGTGCTTGAAGGTTGGGTTGAGCGCGACGCATGTCGAGAGGAGCGTCTCGTCCGGATCGGAGAGCTCGGCAAGGTAATCGACGGCCTTGCCAAATCGACCCCATCCTCGGGGCAACCGCGCCTTCTCGCGCGCTGTCTGCTCGGCCGTGATCACCGCCGGCCCTCCGGTCCGCTGGAAGCGTGGACGATCAACCGGCAAGACGCTAGACGTTGCAAAGGCCCGCGACGACTTGGCGTGGGTGCCGAGAACTCGTCCGCGCAGCACCACGGGCCGATCACGAGTCCCGGCTGTCAATTCTTCGGCGCACCGCCGGGCTCGGGAAAGCCGGCGCGACCGGACTCGAACGTGCGGCATCTGACGAAGAAGCGCAAGCGCGCTGCGTGACGGAGACACTTGGCAAACTCAACGTGGCGTGGTGCAATAGATGCGAAGCTGAGCGGAGGTAGCACGGATGGCAGAGACGAAACGCGGCAAGAAGGAGGTCTACGTCAAGGCGTACGTTCTTCCAAACGGCACCAAGGTCGGAGCGCACTACCGATCGACGCCCTACAACTCGACAGGGGCGGCACCGAAGAAGTCGACGAGGTCTTCATCCGGCCGGCGGCGCTGAACACTCGTGGTGACTCATCACGCACGCTAGCCAACGCCTGAGAACGCCCCCGACGGCACAACCAGCGACTGATCAGTCGCCGACGCGCCGCATCACCCGGCACCCGCGTGAACGTATGTGGTCAGGGCACTAGCCCCAGAAGGCGTCCTCGGCGGCCTGGTCCGCGGACGTCAGGTCGAGCCGGGAGACCTTGTCGCCCGAGAACGTGAACTCGATGGTCTCGTCGGCGTCGAGGGTCTTGCCCTCGCGCTCGGCCTTCGCGCGGTGGACGGAGACGACCTTGTCGCCCTGGGTCTTCACGCTCTTGAGGTCCACGGCAAAGGTGCCGCCCGACAGCTCGAACAGCTGCCCGTACAGCCCGAGGACGTTGTCGACCCCCTTGTGCTCACCGGAGATCTGGTTGCTGCCCGGCATGTGCTGCACGACATCGGGCGTGTAGATCGAGGACCGGAAGGTGTCCATGTCGCCCTCGCCGAACGCCTTGTAGCCCCGCCGGATGATGTCTTCCTTGGACTCGGCCATGACTGCTCCTCTGATCGCTGGGGATCAGGTTGCCCCAGCAGCAGGCCCAGCGCAAACGGTACGAGCGTGTCGGCCGGCGGCCGTTCGGGACCATCGCCGGCAGCGCTGCGTCCCGATCGGCAGGACACGGTCGCAGAAGTGTGACACGATTCGCCCGATCGCGGACCATGCGTGTCTGCGGCGCCGCACGCACAGTAGGAGAGGCCAGTCATGACGCAGCAAGGTCCGAGTAGTACCCCGACCAACGCGGATGGGCGTCGGCTCGGCGGTGGAGCGATCGCCTCGATCACGGGAGTCGCGGCGCTGGTCATCTTCATCGTTCAGAACACCGA
>JALHSW010000105.1 GCA_022865365.1 Acidimicrobiia bacterium
GCCTGTTCGACGAGACGCGCGATCTGCGCCAGCGCCGTGTCGCTCCCGACCTTCGTGGCCTCGACGACGAGTCGGCCCGAGGTGTTCACCGTCGCGCCAAACACCTCGTCGCCGATGGCCACGTCCATCGGCACGGGCTCGCCGGTGAGCATCGCCATGTCGATCGCCGACGCCCCGTCCACGACGCGCCCGTCGGTCGCGATCATCTCCCCCCGCCGTACGACGAAGCGCATCCCCACACCGAGGTCGGCGATCGCGATCTCCTCGCCATTGTCGAGACGGGCGGTCTTGGCGCCCATCTCGATGAGCGCGCGGAGCGCGTGGCTGGAACGACGCCGAGCGCGTGCCTCGAAGTAGCGGCCCAGCAGGAGCAACGTGATGATGGCAGCGGCGGTCTCGAAGTAGACGTGGACCTCACCGTCGCCGCCGGAGAACATCGCGCCGAACGACATCTCCCCGGTGTGGTCGGCGGCGCCGAGGAAGAACAGTGCGATGACCGACCATCCGTACGCCGTCAGCGTGCCGATCGACACGAGCGTGTCCATCGTCGTTGCACCGTGTCGGAGGTTCAGCAGGGTGTACCGGTGGAACGGCCAGCCTCCCCACAGGACGACCGGCGTCGCGAGGACCAGCGCGACCCACTGCCAATCATGGAACTGGAGGGCCGGCACCATCGAGATGAGCAGGAGCGGGATCGTGAGCACGATCGAGACCCCCAGGCGGGGGCGCAGGTCGCGCAGCTCATCGGCCTCCGGGTCGTCGGCCTCGACGTCGGGCACCGAGTAGCCGAGCTCGGCCACGGTCGTGGCGAGGTCACCGCGGTGCAGTGCATGGGGGTCGTACGTGACGGTGGCCCGCTTCGAGGCGAAGTTGACCGCCGCGCCGGTCACGCCGTCGCGAGCGTTCAGTGCCTTCTGGATGCGCGCGGCACACGACGCGCACGACATGCCCTCGATCGGGAGGTCGCAGGTCTGGACGGCCGGACGGAGGGCCGGATCGAGAGGCGGATCGTGTGTCGGATCGGTCGTGGTCATGGGATCTCCCGGGCGGGTCATGCCCTTGACCATATACCCCCCAGGGGTATATGGTCAAGGGCATGACGACCCGCGGCTACACCCATACGAAGGACCGGTATCGCTCGCGGTTGCGCCGGATCGAGGGCCAGGTCCGGGGCCTGGAACGGATGGTCGACGACGACGAGTACTGCATCGACGTGCTCACGCAGATCGCCGCGGTGACCAAGGCGCTGCAGGGCGTCGGGCTCGGTCTCCTCGACGAGCACCTTCGCCACTGCGTGCGGGATGCGGCCTCGGCGAGCGCCGAGGCGGGCGACGAGAAGGTCGAGGAAGCGGTGCGCGCCGTCGAACGCCTCCTGCGCGGCTGAGACGGCTCAGCCCGCGTCGAGCCCGCCGAACGCGGCGCGGCACCCCTCCTGGCGCATCCCGAGCCGGCGGACGACGAGCGACCCGAGCACCGTCGACGCGAACAGCAGGATCATCGCGATCAGCGCAAGGAAGTTGGCACCCCGCGCCTCGGCGAGATCCTGGCCGAAGCGGTCGGCGTCGGCGCCCGACCCTACGAACAGCGGCACGAGGAAGAGCCCCCACCACCAGCCGACCAGCCAGGAGCGATCCGCGATGCGCCAGCGCGGATCGCGGGCCGCGATCGCCACGTCGGATCCGCGCCACAGGTCCTGCACGACCAGGACCGGAATCACGAAGTTCGCGAGCGGGATGAACCAGCCGCCGACGGCCCAGCCGGAGCCGAGGCGTTCGGGCTCTCGGCCGAGCGCCTGCTGATTCTTCGCGGCGCGCCAGAGCCACACGATGAAGCACGGCGCGAGCACCAACACGACAACCGCGAGCACGATGTCGGTCGCATCGGCGAACGAGTCGGCGCCCCGGGCCCGCGCCGCGAAGCCCGACACGGGCGGGTCGTCGAGCACGAGCAGCCGGTTGCCGAGCGCAAAGGCCCGCAGCAGGGCCGCGGCACCGGCGATCCCGAGCTGGACGACAACCACCCGCTCGAGGAGCCGCTGATCGCGCCAACGACGCGGGGCTGCCACGACGGGTGCCCACGGTGAACCTGGAGTCAAAGACCCGGTCCCCGCTGGCGACGTCACACCCGGAGCCTACGAGCAGGCGGGTATGCGCCCAGCCGTGTCAGACTCCGCGCATGGCGCCCGAGAAGTTTCAGTGGAAGCACTTGTACGACGAGGTGGTCACCACCGGCCTGTGCACGGGCTGCGCCGGCTGCGTGATCGTCTGTCCGCACGACGTCCTCGGCTACCGCGACGACGAAGGGATCTACAAGCCGTTCCAGACCGAGGAGGGCTACAGCCCGGGCGACTGCTCGCACGGCCAGAAGGGCTGCACCACCTGCACTCGAGCCTGCCCCCGCTTCCGCACGTGGGAGACCGAAGCCGACGAGTTCTTGTTCGGGCGCATCCGCGAGGCCGACGAGGTCTCCGGGATCTCCAAGGACATCGTGCTCGCTCGCGCGACCGATCCGGTGCTCCAGGAGGTCGGCCAGGACGGTGGCCTCGTGTCCGCACTGCTGCTGTACGCACTGGAGCACGACATCATCGACGCCGCGCTCGTCTCGTACCTCGAGGGCGACGGATCCACGTGGAAGGCGGTTCCCGGCGTCGCCCGCACCAAGGCCGACATCATCGCGTCGGCCGGCAGCCGGTACACCTACTCGGCCAACCCGCTCGCCTACTCCGACGCCATCGAGAGCGGCGCCGAGCGCATCGCGCTCGTCGGCATGAGCTGCCAGTCGTCGTCGCCGGCGATCATGAAGCAGCGCAAGGTCGGCAAGGTCGCACGGCGCCTCAGCCTCAACATCGGGCTGCTGTGCTCGAAGACGTTCGACGACGCGATCTTCGACGAGCTCCTCGACGCCAAGTACGGCCTCAAGCGCGCCGACATCAAGAAGATGAACATCAAGGGCAAGCTCCAGGTGTGGATGCACGACGGCGACTACCACGAGGTGCCGCTGAAGGAGTGCCACGCCTGGACCCGTGAGGGCTGCAAGATGTGCCCCGACTTCGCCGCCGAGCACGCCGACATCTCCACCGGCGGCATCGGTGCGTTCAACGACTGGACGCTCACGATCGTCCGCACCGAGATCGGTCGGGAGCTGATGGCCGGCATGCAGCGCGACGGGTGGATCGAGGTTCGCCCGGGCGATGACGACCCCGGAGCGATCGAGCTGCTGCACAAGCTCTCGGCGAAGAGTCGCAAGCGCTGGCCCGAGTTCGCGGTCGCAGCCCCTCGGATGATCGGGACCTAGATCTCCATCCCGATCAGGTGGTCGATGTCGTCGTCGGCGTCGGCGCGAGATCGGGGTCGATGTCGGAGGGGTTCGCGAACGTGAAGATCGTCAGCGGATCGAATTTCGGCGTCGAGAAGATGCTGTCGAGCGTGGCGCGCGCGTAGACGA
>JALHSW010000106.1 GCA_022865365.1 Acidimicrobiia bacterium
GCCGCGAGCTGCTCGCCGACCCAGGCGCTGTTCGTGTCGACGATCTGGCCGAGCAACAGCTCGGTCCCGATCGCCAGGACATCACACCTCACTACGTGCTTCCACCCAGCCCTGGCGCACGATGTCGACCGCAGACACGATCGAGATCGCGACCGCGGTCCAGAGCATGAAGTCGTGGAACCACTCGAGATCGGCCGTCCACGGCAGCAGCACGAAACCGACGGCGAGGAACTGGAACACCGCCTTCCACTTCCCGAGCTGGCGGGCCGGCAGGGAGATCCCGCGCCGAGCGGCGGCCGAGCGGTACAGCGAGATCCCCACCTCACGGGCCACCACGATGCCGACGGGCAACCACGCGAAGTCGCCGTTGACGGCCAGGACGATGAACCCGCCGAGCACGAGGCACTTGTCGGCCAGGGGGTCGAGGAACGCACCCGAGCGCGTCGTGCCGTCGCGTCGTGCAATCCACCCGTCGAGGCCGTCGGTCACCGAGAGCACGAACCAGCCGCCGAAGGTGAGCCACGACGATCCCTCGTCGAGCATGAGCGCGAGCACCGGAATCGTGAAGACGAGCCGGGCGATCGTCACAAGGTTGGCGCGAGTGAGGATGGCCGTCTCGCCGAAGCGTCGTACGCGTGTCGGCAAGGTCACGCCAGCACCTCGATCGGCGTCGCGACGAGATCGGGACCGAGTGCGCCGATGACCTTCGCGCGCACCACCGACCCCAGCCGCGCGTGCGCACCCTCGAGGTGGACGACACCGTCGATCTCGGGGGCCTCGCGATGCGTGCGCCCGAGCGCGTCCCCGGTGTCGTCATCGACGCCGTCGACGAGCACCTCGACCTCGGCTCCCGCGCGAACGAGCGCGTCGCGCGCACCTCGGGTGATCGGGTCCTGGACCTCGTCGCACTCACGAAGCCACTCGCGCATCAGCGCGTCCGGAACCGTGCCGTCGAGCGCTGCGGCAGATGTGCCGTCCTCGGGCGAGAACGGGAAGAAGCCGGCCCAGTCGAGCCGAGCCGTCTCGAGGAGCTGCAGCAGCGCGTCGTGCGCCGGCTCCGTCTCGCCGGGGAAGCCGACGATGAACGACGAGCGAAACGTGGCGTCGGGCTCCCGGGCGCGGACTCCCTCGATCATCTCGACGAACCGCTCGCCGCTCCCCCACCGCTTCATGCGCTTGAGCAACGCGCGGTCGGCGTGCTGGAGCGAGAGGTCGAAGTAGGGCACGACCGTGTCGAGCTCGAGCATCGTCGCGACGAGCGGGTCGTGCACCTCGCTCGGGTACAGGTAGAGGAGCCGAACACGGCGCAGGCCCTCGGGCGCGAGCTCGCCGTCGAGTCGGCACAGCAACGGCGCGAGCGAGCCGGGCTCACCAATGTCGCGGCCGTACCAGGCGAGATCCTGGGCGACGAGCACGAGCTCGCTCACTCCACCGGTCACGAGGGCGCGGGCTTCGTCGACGATGGCATCGGGTCGACGCGACCGCTGCGTACCGCGGAACGACGGGATCGCGCAGAACGCGCAGGAGCGGTCACACCCTTCGGCCACCTTCAGGTAGGCCCATGGTGCCCGAGGCGTGGCTCGGGGCAGCTCGAGGAGGTCGCGGACCCCCGCCGGGCGTCGGCGCGGCCTGAACGTCACCGGCGCGACCTGGCTGCTCAGCGCACCTTCACCCGCGAAGCCGACCACCGCGTCGGCCTCGGGGAGCGCTGCGGCGAGCTCATCCCCGTAGCGCTCCGCCAGACACCCGGTGACGACGAGCTTCGCCCCGTCCTTGCGGGCGCCGCCGAGAGCCAGCACCGTGTCGATCGACTCCCGGCGCGCGGCCTCCACGAAGGCGCAGGTGTTCACGACGACGAGATCGGCGTCGCCGGCGCTCTCGGCCGGCTCGAGTCCGTCGGCGACGAGGGAGGCGGCCACCTTGTCGGAATCGACCGCGTTCTTCGGACAGCCGAGCGTCTCGACCCAATAGCGAGCACGAGTCGACGGTCCAGCCATGGGTCGATGCTACTGGCGGCCTTGCGCGCGGGAACTCCCGGAGACAACCCATCGTTTTCGCATTCGGGCATCAATGGTGCTGCCCTACCGACGACGAGGGGCGCCTCCGAGGCCGGCATTCCGGCCGGCGAGCGGGGGCGCCCCCGCCAGGTGCCCTTTCGGGGAGACGTGCCCTTCGGGGGAACGCCGTCCCTACGCCACACCCTCGGCGCGACGCAGTGCCGACTCGACGAGCAGCACGAGCGTCTCCTGGACGTGCGAGCGACGTCGGGCGTCGCACAACACGATGGGCACGTCCGCCGGGATCGACAGTGCCTCGCGCACCTCGCGCGGGTGATGCGTCGAGACCCCGTCGAACAGGTTGACCGCCACCACGAACGGGAGTCCGGTCCCCTCGAAGTAGTCGACTGCCGGGAAGCAATCCTCGATGCGACGGGTGTCGACGAGGACGACTCCTCCAACGGCGCCCCGGACGAGCTCGTCCCACAGGAACCAGAACCGATCCTGTCCTGGCGTGCCGAAGAGGTACAGGACCATGTCGGCGCCGATGGTGATGCGACCGAAGTCCATCGCCACGGTGGTGCCCCGCTTGCCTTCCACGGGGCCCGGGTTGTCGACGCCGAGGCTCTCGACCGTCATCTCGGCCTCGGTCCTCAACGGCTCGATCTCCGAGATCGAACCCACGAAGGTCGTCTTCCCCACCGCGAAGCCACCGGCGACGACGATCTTCATCGCGACGGGCACCACGGGCGCGCGGGTCGCGCGGTCAAAGAGCGCGGATGCCATCGAGCAACCTCTCGAGGAGTCGGGTGTCCGTCGCCGTCTCGGTCGGCGACACGACCACGTCGATCGCGCCGACCGCGTCGAGGTCACCGACCAGCACACGCATCACCCCGATGGGGAGCGTCATGCGGGCGGCGAGCTCGGCGACCGACACAGGCACCGCGCACAGCTGGACGATCCGCCGCGGCTCGGGCCCGGTGGTGAGATCGAGCTCATGGCCATCGGTGAGGGCGCGGACGGTCGCGTCGAGTGCGAGCGTCGGCCCGGCGGCAGCAGTGCGGCCCCCTGTCACCACGTACGGGCGGACGAGCCGGGGTGGGCCGGACGCACGCGGCTCCCTGGGACCGGTCATCGAGGTAGGGACGTCATCGAGGCAAGGAGGTCTGGAGCTCCGCGACCAGCGATGGCGTCAGGGCCGCGGCGCACCGCTCGACCAGCACGGCCATCTCGTACCCGACCAGCCCGACATCGCTCGGGCGCGTCGCTACCACAGCGAACGCCGACGCCTCGCTGATGCTCATCACGAACAAGACCGCGTGCTCGAACTCGACGATGACTTCGTGCACCGCGCCACCACCGAGTGGCGTCGACGCACCGCGCGAGATGCTCTGCAGGCCCGCCGCGACCGCAGCGAGTCGGTCGGCGGCGATGCGGTCGAGCCCTTCCGACATCGCAACGAGCAACCCGTCGGAGGAGACGACAGCGGCCTGGGTCACGTCCGGGACGCCCGCTACGAAGTTCGAGACGAGCCAGTTGAGGTTGCGCGCTTCGGATGACAGGCGAATCACGACCGCTCCTCCGACGGGCGTTCGGCGTCCGCCGGCGTCTCGGGCGCGCGGACGCGTCCGTCACGCTTGCCGCGCGAATGGCGGGTGAGCAGGTCGTGCACGCGTTCCGGTCGCGGACGCACGTCGGGGGGTCCGGGGGATCCGGGGGGCTCGTCCGCTACCGGACGGCCCGAGAGGTGCGTCCCGGGGACGCGCGCGCTCAGACCGTTCGGCTCGGCGTGACCGTTGGGCGCGTCCGGCGCAGTTGCCCGGCGCGTCAGCGGGTTCGGCCCAGTCGGTGTAGGCGTCGGTGCGACAGTCGGCGCCGGCGCGGGGTCGGGGGCGGCCGGAGCAGGTCGGGCCCCGCGCCACGCGATCGGCGGGGGCGCGTCCGCGACCGGAGTACCGTTCGTCGCGGCCCGGGGTGTCGATGCAGTCGGGGCCAGTACCGGCTCGGAAGGGTGCGATTGCGGACGGGGCGCGTCGGGACCCGGTGCCGACGTGGTGGGCACCACAGCTCCGGGAGTGGTGGCGCCCTGCTTGGTCATCGGCGGGTTCGTCGTCGGTGCATCGGGACGGGCGAGCACCGTTGCCGGCAGCGCGATGACGGCCGTGACCCCGGTACCCGGCGCACCGCGCAGCTGCACGCGGATGCCGTACCGGGCCGACAGGTGCGCGACCACGTAGAGGCCGAGCGTGCGCGAGAGGGCGAGGCCGGGTGCCGGTGGACGCGCGAGCAGTGCGTTGGCGGCCGCGACGTGCTCCTCTTCCATGCCGATGCCCTCGTCGGTGACGGTGATCACGAAGCGCCGCTCGACCCGCCGCCCGGCGACGACGACCGGCGTCGTCGGCGGCGAGAAGGCGGCCGCGTTCTCGAGTAGCTCGGCGATGAGGTGGGTCAGGTCGCCGACGGCGTTGCCGGCGACGGCGATGTCGTCCTCGAACCCGAAGTAGGTGACCCGTGCGAAGTCGGCGATCTCGGCCGCGGCAGCGCGCACGACATCGATGATGGGGATCGCCGAGCCCCACTGTCGTGGCTGCTCGGCACCCGAGAGCACGAGAAGGCTCTCCGCGTTGCGGCGCATGCGGGTCGCGAGGTGGTCGAGCTCGAACAACGAAGCGAGCTCGCGCGCGTCGTCGATCCGGCCCTCCATCTCGTCGAGCATCGAGATCTGGCGGTCGAGCAGGCTCTGGTTACGACGGGCCAGGTTCACGTAGAGGTCGCCGATGCCCTTTCGCAGGAGCTCGGACTGCTCTTGGGCGACAGTGACCGTGACGTCCTGGATCGTGCTGAACGCCTTCGCGAGCTCGCCGATCTCGTCCTCGGAGTCGACCCGGATCGGAGTCAG
This sequence comes from Acidimicrobiia bacterium, assembly GCA_022865365.1. Classification (GTDB taxonomy): domain Bacteria; phylum Actinomycetota; class Acidimicrobiia; order IMCC26256; family PALSA-555; genus JALHSW01. The sequence continues at coordinate 4,897 of JALHSW010000106.1, forward strand.
CTCTTCGAGCTGGTCGGGCGTCAGCTCGCCCCCACGGCGCAGGGTGTCGACGAGGCGGGGCAAACGCCGCTCCGACATGTCGCGCGCGGCACGCGTCAGCGCCCGCAGGGGTCGGTTGACGGCCCGCACGAGCGCGTAGGCGAGCAGCAGCGCGACGAGCACCGCAGCCGCGGTACCGAGGGCCACGATGATGGTGTCCGTTCGGGTCTTGGCCTGGCGTTCGGCGGCGACGCGATCGACGACCGCCAGTGCCGCCCCCGCCCCGGTGTCGAGGCGCGCCTGCTCTTGGGCGTACCACGCCTCGTACTCGGCGGGAGACGCGGTGAGCGTGGTCGGGAGGCCCCCGTCGCCAGTGTTCGCCGAGATGGGGCTCGGACCGGGGCTGGCGCCCCCTGACGCGTCGAACGCGGCACGTTGCGCCGGGCTCGCGGCGGCGTCGAAACGATCCGTGGCCGCGCGCTCGTCGACGACTGCCTGCACACGCGCGGTTCCGAGCGTCTCGGCCAGGTCGGTGCTGATCACGCCGCTCTCGCTGTGACGGATCACGTAAAGCAGGACCGCGGCCTGGGCGCCGAGCGCGGTCTGGTGCCGCCGGGCGTCCAGGACCGCGCCGAGGCCGGTCGCGAGGTCCTGGTCCTCGAGGTCGCGGACGATGTCTTCGGCGCCGTCGAGGGAGTCGCGCGCGAGAGGGCCGAAGTAGGCGATCCACGACGAGCCGAGATCGACGGCGCCCCGGTTCTGCGCGAGGAGTGCGCCGCTCGTCGTGGCCAGCTCCCGGACCTTCGCTTCGGTCGCCGGGCTCACCCGGCCGTCGAGCAAGCCGGCCGAGGCCCCCAACGCTGCGACCGCCCGGTCGGTCTTGTCACGGGCGGCGCGCAGCGTCTTGGCCGCGCCCTCCGGGTCGCTCGCGCCCTCACGGACGAATGTCTCGGACGCCACCCCTTCGGCGTCGGCGGCTCGCGCCAATGCGGTCAGGTCGCGGAAGGGGACGACGACGTGGTCGTAGTCCTGGGCCACGGACAGCGCCTCGAAGCGCCCGACGATGATCGAACCCGCGAAGACCAGCAGGACCGCGAGCGGCACGCTCACCACGAGGATGAGCTTGGATCGGAATGGCAACCTCGCCAGCATGAGACCCCCGAGGGCGCGGGCACCATGCCCGCCGAAGGAGGTTTCGGCACGTCCCGATGGCGCCTTGAGCGGCGTCGGGGCTTCGGGATCAGGTTGCCGGAATCAGGCCTCGGCTCCGCGTTGCTGCATGGCCTCGAGCTCCTCCACGGTCATGAGCACGTCACGGGCCTTCGAGCCCGTCGAGGGCCCCACCACGCCCTTGCGCTCGAGTATGTCCATCAGGCGCCCGGCTCGGGCGAACCCGACCCGGAGCTTGCGTTGGAGCATCGACGTGTAGCCGAGCCCGCCCCGGACCACGAGCTCCATGGCGTCGACGAGCAACGGATCGTCGTCGTCGTCGGACCCGGCGCTACCACCGGC
>JALHSW010000107.1 GCA_022865365.1 Acidimicrobiia bacterium
GGTCCGCTCCGATCCGAGGTAAGGGAGGCTGGTCATGGTCATGCTCGGAGTCGATGCGCACAAGGCAACGCACACCATCGTCGCGACCGATACCAACGGATGTGAACTCGACCGGGTGACGGTTCGGGCGGTTGACGCTGGTCACTTGGAAGCCCTGGCCTGGGCCGCGCAGTGGCCTGAGCGAACGTGGGCCATCGAAGACTGCCGACAGTTCACCCGGCGACTCGAACGCGCGCTGCTGGTCTCAGGTGAGACGGTCCTCAGGGTGGCGCCGAGGCTCATGGCCCTCAGCCGCCAGTCGGGTCGCCAGCGAGGCAAGTCCGACCCGATCGACGCGCTGGCCGTGGCTCGCGCCGCAATCCGCGAACCCGACCTCCCACGAGCGCACCTCGATGGGCCCGAACGGGAACTCCGCCTCCTGCTGGACCACCGAGAAGGTCTCGTCGAGGAACGAACACGAACCCAGAATCGACTCCGGTGACACCTCGACGAGCTCGACCCCGGTGCCGAGCCACCCGCGCGATCGCTCAGACATCGTCGAACCGTCGAACAACTCCGCGGCGCGCTCGGAGCCGTCCCCGGCATGGTCGCTCGCCTGGCCCGCGACCTGGTGGAACGAATCGACGGTCTGAACCAATCGATCGACGCGCTCGAAGCCGAGATCACTGCGCTCGTGGAGCCGATGGCACCAACCCTGCTCGCGATCCCCGGCTGCGGAGCGTTGACGGCAGCCAAGATCATCGCTGAGACCGCTGACATCCGCCGCTTCCACAGTGCCGCCGCATTCGCCATGCACAACGGCACCGCACCCATCCCGGTCTGGTCCAGCAACACGCCCCGGCACCGACTCAACCGCGGCGGCAATCGCCAACTCAACTGTGCTCTGCATCGCATCGCAGTCACCCAGCTGCGTTGGGACGGACCCGGCCGCCGCTACTTCGACCGACGCATCGCCGGCGGCAACACGAAGAAGGAAGCGCTCCGAGTGCTTCGCAGACGCCTCTCCGACGTGGTCTACCAAGCACTGCGCGCCGACACCGCCACATCAGCACCGCGATCAGAGATCGCGGCATGACATAGGAGAATCGGTAGGGATGGGCGACGCCTTCACACGCAAGCAGCGTTGGCGCGTGGAGTTCGGCGTCCGGTCAGTCGGCGTCGGGGGCCGCGAGGTAGCGGCCGAGCCAGTCGGCCGTGGCGGCTTCGTCGAGTTCGCCGGCGGCGATGGCAAGCACGGTCGCTTCTGCGTCGTCGACGGGCGGTCGCGGGTTCCAGGTCCAGCCGTTGTCGGCGATGAAGTAGCGCAGCGCGATCCAGGCTGCTCGCTTGTTCCCGTCGGGGAGCGGGTGGTTGCGGGCGAGCCGGACGACGAGCACCGCGGCCTTGTCGATGAAGTCGGGGTAGAGGTCGGTGTCGCCGAAGCCGGCCGCGGGCGCGTGCAGGGCGGAGTCGGCGAGGTCGAGGTTCGCGATCTTGAGGACAGTTGCGACGTCGAGCCCGGTGACCTCCGCGGCGATCGCGACGTAATCGACCAGATCGACGTAGCGGAGGGTCACTTCGCCAGGCGCTCGAGCAGCTCGGTGTCCTCTTCGATGATGCGACGGACGCGCTGCTTGAACTCGGGGTCGTCGCGGCGGCGCTCGACTGCTTCTCGGAGTGCGGTCTTGACGGTCTCGTTGAGGCTCTGGCCCTCGGCGCGGGCCAGTGCTTCGGTGTCAGCGGCGAGCTCGTCATCCAGTCGGACGGTCAGGTTCTTCGGCATGACACCATGGTAGCAAGCCACTGGATGGCCTCGCAACCACGCCTGGCAGGCCAGACCCAGAAGGAATCTGACGGGACCGACATAGGAGCATCACTAGGGATGGCGTCCGCTTCAGTGCCGGGAGATCGCGGGTCTACGATTGATGACGATGTCAACGCAGCCGATCTCTGAGTCTGACAAGCACCTCGAGCTCCCGATCGAGGATCTACTGCGTCGCGCTCGTCCGCTGCCGTCGCACGACGAGATGGTGATCGACGACCTCGACGATGAAGAGGGCATGGCCTTCCTCGCGGCGTTGGAGGAGTGAGCCCGCGCCGCCGCGAGCGGGGGCCGGCTGTCATCGATACGGGCGTATTCGGCGCTGACCTCGTCCCGGGTTCGCCGCTCACGGTGTTGTACGAGCCGATCATCGCCGGCCGGCCGTCTTTCATCTCTTTCCAGACGGTGGCCGAGCTCCGCTACGGAGCGCTCCGGCGGGGCTGGGGTGAGAGCCGCATGCTGAAGCTGCGCTCGAAGATCACCCGCGCCGAGGTGGTCTGGGCCGGGCCCGAACTCGTCGAGACCTACGCGAAGCTCCGCGCCGAGTGCGAAGCCGAGGGACACGCACTCGCCCAGCGTCCCCACGACGCGGACCGTTGGATCGCCGCCACGGCAGTGCGACTCGGAGTCCCATTGGTCTCCCACGACTCGGTGTTCCGCAACGTGCCCCGGCTGATCCTCGAAACGATGCTCGGCGAAGCTGACGCCGTCGAGAAGGGCTGACAGCTTCCGGCTCGCCCGACCATCATCACCGACAAGACGGTCGAGGGTGGTCGACCCCACTAGGGATGGAACTAGGGATGGTTCAGGTGAAGTGGACGCGCTGGCGGAGCCATTCGGCGAGGGCGGCTTCGTCGATGTCGTGGGCTGCGACGGCGAGCATCGTTGCTTCGGCGTCGTCGACGTCGGGTGGGTCGGGGTCCCAGGTGGCGTCGTTGAGGTCGAGGCAGAGGACGAGCGCGGCCCAGGCCGCGCGCTTGTTGCCGTCGGGGAGTGGATGGTTCCATGCGAGGCGGCAGGAGAGGACGGCGGCCTTATCGATGAGGTCGGGGTAGAAGTCTTCGTCGCCGAAGCCGGCGCTGGGTGCGTGGAGGGCGGAGTCGGCGAGTTCGACGCGGGCTGCCTTGACGAGCACTGCGGCTTCGGTGCCGGTGACCTGTTCCGCCAGCCAGAAGTACTCGGCCAGGGTCAGGTACCGGGTCACCGAGCGAGCCGGTCCAAGAGCTCCTGGTCGCGCTCGAGCAACTTCCGAGCGCGCGCGGTGAAGTCCTGGTCGGTCCTGACCCGCTCGATCTCGGCGGTCAGCGAGTTGACGATGAGCGTGTTGACGCTGGTGCCCTGGACACGGGCGACGGCCTCGGCCTCATCGGCCAGCTCATCGGGGAGTCGGACGGTGGTCTGCTTTGCCATGCACTCATGATATCGCGACATCACGAGGTAGCCAACGTGGGTAGTGGGTGACGGTCCTTTCGTGCCGAGACTCCCTCGCTGTTTGCGGAACGCGAGAAGTCGGCGATCGAGCTCGCTGAAGTTAGGTTGACTTTCTCTCGGGGCTGCCTATGCTACGTAGGTATTGCCTAATAAGAATAGGAATCGGATGGATACGAGTACGGCAGCACGGACGGAGCGACGGCGGGCGGTGGTCCGCGGCGAGGTGTTGGACGCGGCGTGGAC
>JALHSW010000108.1 GCA_022865365.1 Acidimicrobiia bacterium
GGCTCGTACGAGTGCCTCACCGACGAGAACGGCATCGAACCCGGCGTCGGCCATCCGCTGGGCGTCCTCGACAGATCGGATCGCGCTCTCGGCGACCCCGAGCACGGTGCGGGGAAGACGCGCTACGAGTCGTTCGCCGACGGAGAGATCTTCGGCGAAGGTGGCGAGGTCGCGGGCGTTCACCCCGACGATCGTCGCGCCGGCCTCGACGGCTCGCTCGAGCTCCGCCTCGTCGTGGGCTTCCACGAGGACCGCGAGGCAGAGTTCGGTAGCGAGCGCGTGGAGGTCGCGTAGCAACGCATCGTCGGGAAGCGCGGCGACGATGAGCAGGATCGCGTCGGCGCCGATGCCGCGGGTCTCGTACACCTGATCGGCGTCGATCGTGAAGTCCTTCCGGAGGACCGGTGTGTTCGCTGCCGCAGCTCGGGCATGCTGCAGGTCGGCGACCGATCCCCCGAAGAACGGGCCGTCGGTGAGCACCGACAGGCAGGTCGCGCCGCCGGCCTCGTACGCGGTCGCGGTCGCGATGGGATCGAGGTCGGGCGCGAGCTCACCCTTCGACGGCGAGCGTCGCTTCATCTCGGCGATCACCCCGAGGCGTCCCTGCGCTCGCGCCCGGTCTCGTAGGCGCTCCTCGAACCCCCGGATCGGCCCGGCGTCGAGGGCAGCCGTGCGGATCGCCCGCCGCGTGGGCGGGTGGTGCAGCACCGTGACCTCGTCGCGTTTGGTCTCGAGGATCTCGTCCAGCACGCTCATCGCGCCGTCAGTCTGACAGACCGGGCCGCCGAGCCCCCGAGAAAGATGCGAGCATGCGGTGATGGACCGGCGCCGCCTCTCGATCGGGTTGATGCTCGACGTCGCCGTGATCGCGTTCGAAGCGCTCGCGGTCGCGACCATCGCACCACGCGTGGCCCGCGATCTCAGCGGCATCGAGCTGTACGGCTGGCTGTTCGCCGCGTTCATGCTCGCCAGCCTCGTCAGCGTCGTCATCGCGGGCCACGCCTCCGACCGGTACGGCCCCGCGCCGCCCTTCGCCGTCGGCCTCGTGCTGTTCACGGCCGGCCTGCTCGTCGGAGGGCTCGCACCGACGATGCCCGTCCTGGTGCTCGGACGAGCCGTGCAGGGGCTCGGGGCCGGTGCACTCCTGTCGACGGCGTACGTCGCGATCGGTCGGGCGTTCGACGAGACCGAGCGGCCGCGACAGTTCGCTCTGCTCTCGACAGCTTGGGTCGTGCCGGGTCTCGTCGCGCCGGCGCTGGCCGGGCTCATCGCGCAGCAACTCGGTTGGCGCTTCGTTTTCCTGGGGCTCGCCGGGCTCCCGCTCATCGCGGGTTGGCTCTGCTTCCCGGCGATGCGTCGGCTCGGCCCGAGTGCCGAGGCATCGCCCGGGACACTGCCCGTCGGAGCGGCACTGCGCCTCGCGGCAGGCGCGGGCCTCGTGGTGGGTGGGCTCGGAGTCGACTCGCTGGTCGCCGCGATCGTGCTCGTCGCCGCCGGTGTCGCGTTGGGCGTGCCCGCGTTCACCCACCTCACGCCGCCGGGTACCGGTCGCGCCCGCGCGGGTCTTCCCGCGGCGATCGCGAGCCGGGGCCTCCAGACCTTCGCGTTCTTCGGGGCCGACGCGTTCCTCGCGCTCGCGCTCGCGCGCGTGCGCGGACTCTCTCCCGTCGAGGTGGGGATCGTGCTCACCCCGGCGACGCTCACGTGGACGGCTGGTTCGTGGCTCCAGGCCCGCCGTGCCGGACTGACGAGCCGTCGCACGCTCGCGACCCTCGGGCTGGCCCTCGTCGCGCTCGGTGTCGCGGTCGGCGCGACCGTCCTGATCCCCGGCGTGCCCGTCTGGGTCGCGGGCGCGGCGTGGGGCATCGCCGGTCTCGGGATGGGCATCTCGTACAGCACGGTGTCTCTGGTCGTCCTGTCGGAGGCCGACGACGGCGGCCAGGGGGTCGCCACCTCGGCGTTGCAGGTCAGCGACGTGCTGGGGACCGCGCTGGGGACCGGGATCGGCGGCGCCATCGTGGCGGTCGCCGCGACGGCGAGCTGGGCGCGACGCGACGGCCTCGGTCTGGTCTTCGTGCTGATGGTCGTCGTCGCCTGCCTCTCGGTCCTGACCGCTCGCCGGCTCCCCCCGGACCCGCAACCCACGCCGGACGCGCCGCCTACGGAACCGGCCCTACGATCTGACCATGACGACAACGTTCCCTGACGGGTTCCTCTGGGGAACCGCAACCGCAGCGCACCAGGTCGAGGGCTCGAACTGGAACAACGACTGGTGGGCCTGGGAGCACGCCGAGGGAACGGCGTGCGTCGAGGCGTCGGGCGACGCGTGCGATCACTACTGGCGGTACCCGTCCGACCTCGATCTCCTGACCGAGCTCGGCTTCACGTCGTACCGGTTCTCGCTCGAGTGGTCGCGGATCGAGCCCGAGGAAGGTGAGTGGTCGCTCGCGCAGCTCGATCACTACGCGCGCATGCTCGACGCCTGCCACGAACGCGACCTGCTCCCGGTCGTCACGTTCCATCACTTCACCACGCCGCGATGGGCAGCCGCCGACGGCGGCTGGACCAATCCCGTGACCGCCGAGCGATTCGCCCGCTTCTGCGAGCGCGCGGTCGCGCATCTCGGCGACCGCATCGCCATGGCGTGCACGATCAACGAGCCCAACGTCGTGTCGACGATCGGCTACCTCGTCGGCGCGTTTCCCCCGGGCCGCACCCAGGATCTGGACGGCTTCGTGAAGGCCACCGAGACGTTGGTCGCGGCACACGGCCGAGCCTTCGAGGTGCTCAAGGCCGGCCCGGGCGACTTCCCGGTCGGGCTCACGCTCTCGATGGGCGACTGGGGCGCCGAGCCGGGTCACGAGGACAAGATCGCCGAGTACCGCGCGCACCACGAGGACGTCTACCTCGAGGCCGCGCGCGGCGACGACTACTTCGGGGTGCAGGCCTACTCGCGCACTCGGGTCGGAGCCGCCGGCGTGATCGGACCGGAGCCCGGCGTCGAGGTGCTCCCGATGGGCTACGAGTACTGGCCGACCGCGGCCGAGGCTGCGATCCGTCATGCGGCCGAGATCGTTCAGATCCCCCTCTACGTCACCGAGAACGGGATCGGCACCGACGACGACGAGCAGCGCGTGCGCTACCTGCGGGCGTCGCTCGAGGGCGTCGCCCGAACGATCGACGACGGGATCGACGTGCGCGGCTTCTTCCACTGGTCGCTGCTCGACAACTTCGAGTGGGCCTTCGGCTACCTGATGGCCTTCGGCCTCGTTGCCGTCGACCGCACCACGCAGGCCCGCACCATCAAGCAGAGCGCCCGCTGGCTGAGCGAGGTCGTGCGCACCAACCGGCTCGGAGCCTGATCTTCACGATCGCCTCATCAACTCCTCACACGGGCGGTGGACAGTGTTGCCCGGAGTCAGGGGACAGAATGGGCAGTGTGGAAGGCAAAGGCACCATCGTCGTCGTCGACGACGAAGCGAACATCGCCGACCTCGTCGGGATGTACCTCGAGCGCGACGGTTTCCGGGTCCTGAAGGCGGCGACCGGTGACGCCGGTCTCGAGGCGTTCCAGACCCATCGCCCCCGCCTCATCGTGCTCGATGTCGGTCTCCCCGACATCGACGGGCTGGAGGTGTGCAAGCGCATCCGGCGCACGTCGCAGGTACCGGTGATCTTCCTCACCGCACGCGACGGCGAGGTCGATCGCGTCCTCGGCCTCGAGCTCGGCGCCGACGACTACCTCACCAAGCCCTTCTCCCCCGCCGAGCTCGTGGCGCGCGTCAAGGCGGTGCTACGGCGCACGGACGGGGCGCCGGCCCCCGAGGTCGTGCAAGCGGGGCGAGTCGCGATCGACGTCGGCCGCCGCGAGATCCGCGTCGACGACGAACCCATCGAGCTCACCACGAAGGAGTTCGAGCTGCTGCGCTTCCTCGCGGAGCGCCCCCGCCTCGCACTCTCGCGCCAGCAGATCCTGGATGGCGTGTGGGGCCACGACTGGTTCGGCGACGCCCGTACCGTCGACGTGCACATCGCGCAGGTGCGCAAGAAGCTGGGCGATTCGGTCGAGATCACGACCGTCCGGGGGGTCGGCTACCGGCTCGAGTCGGGTGGCCCCGAGCCTGCCCCGTGAGGCGACCGCGCCGGCGCCTGCGCACGCGGCTGCTGGTGGCGATGGTCGGCATCGCGTTCGGCGTGCTCGTCGTCGCGGCGCTCGGTGCCGCGGGCCTCGCGCGTGAGACCGCGACGAATGCCGCGGTCAAGGATCTCGAGCAGCAGGCCCCGTCGGTCGGGGTCGAGCTCGAGGATCTCGGCCGGCGCTTCCGCAGTGCGGCGAAGCAGAACGACCAGCTCAGACCGGCCCAGCAGTCGGCGCGGCGTACCTACCTCCGCTTCGCGTGCCGCCTCATCGCGTCGACCGTCCGGCTCTCCAGTGGAAGCGTCGTCGTGGCCACCGGCGACGGGTCCGTCGAAGAAGGCGTCGGCGGCCTGCTGGGCGGGGCCTGCGCCGCGCAAGCCCCGCTCCCCGAGCTGCCTCACGACGTGCAGGCCGCCGACCTCGACGTCGCCCGCCTCCAGCGCGACGAGGTCCAGACCGGGGTACGGGGGAGTACCGCCTTCGTGGCCCAGCCGCTCACCCCGGTCGGCGACCAGACGCCGGTGCTCGTCCTCACCCAGCAGGTCGAGACCCGCCCGCTCGGTCGCGCGGGGCCATACCTCCTGGGCACCGGCGCGTTCGCGCTCTTCGTGGCCACCGTCGTCGCCGCGCTCCTCGCGCGCCGCCTGACGCGCCCGATCGCGGCCATGCAGACCACGGCCGGTCGCATCGCGGCCGGCGACCTCTCCGCACGCGTCGACGTCAGATCCATGCCCGACGACGAGCTCGCGAGCCTGGCCCGCAGCATCGACACGATGGCGGGCGAGCTCGAGAGCGCGCGCGGTCACGAGCGCGCGTTCCTGCTGAGCATCTCGCACGACCTCCGGACGCCCCTCACGTCGATCAAGGGCTACGCCGAGGCGATGTCCGACGGGACGATCGAGTCCTCACTTGACGCGATCCGGGCCGCCAACGTGATCATGAGCGAGTCACAGCGACTCGAGCGCCTGGTCGCCGATCTGCTCGACCTCGCTCGCCTCGACGCACGTCAGTTCTCTCTCACCCCGCGCTCCGTCGACGCGCGCGGGGTCGTCGACGCGACGGTCAGGGGCTTCGCACCGTCGGCACGCGACTGGGGTGTGCGCCTGGTGCTGGCCGAGGGAACGCCGATCGCCGTCGACCTCGACCCGGAGCGGCTCGCGCAGATCGTGGCGAACCTCGTCGAGAACGCCCTCAAGTACGCCCGGACCGAGGTGCGCGTCGACGTAGACCTCGGCAACGATCAGATCGTCGTGCACGTCGACGACGACGGTCCTGGCGTCCCCGATGACGAGCGGGACCGCGTGTTCGAGCGGCTCTTCACCGCGCGTGGCACCCCCAGCCGGACGGTTGGCACCGGAATCGGGCTCGCAATCGTGCACGAGCTCGCAGCCGCGATGGGTGGGAGCGCTTCCTGCGAGCCCCTCGCCGAGGGCGGAACGCGGTTCGTGGTCAGACTGCCGGCACCCGCTAGTCCGTAGCCGGGAGCGCGGCGACCGTCGCGGGGATCTCCCCATCCGGGCCGCGTAGGGTCACCCGCGCCGGCGGCTCGATCTCGCGTCGCACCATCGCAAGACCGACCGCGCGTGTCCCATCGGCGACCGCAGCGATGCTCGTGAGGACACCGACCTCGCGGTCATCGAGCACCACGGCAGCACCCGCGTCGGGGACGACCGATCCGTCGACGTCGATGTGGCGCAGGAAACGATTCACGTGTCCCCGTGTATCGATGCGACACACCAGCTCCTGGCCGAGGAAGCAACCCTTGGTGAACGACACCGCGTCGCGCTCGAGGAAGGCTTCCTGCGGGATGGTCGCTTCGTCGATGTCGACACCGAGGCGCGGGACGCCCGCGTCGATCCGGTCCACCTCGTACGCACCCGGCGCGAAGGGTTCGACGCCGGCGGCCAGCAGGAGGTCGCGGGCGCCACGGACCTCGTCACCGGGACCGAGGATGTCGACGCCGGGCATCGTCGACCAATCGGCGCGCACGATGCGACACGCTCCCCACGCGGCGTGGGCATGAACCGCCTCGGGGACGCCGACGCTGGTCGCGGCCGCGACGCACGCGTCAGCTTCTGGACCCCGGACCTCGAGCAGCGCCGACTCGGCGGTTCGGTCGTCGATCGTCACCTCGACCCGAATGCGGTACCGCCCGAGTCGTTCGGCCAACCGCGCGCCGAAGCCGGAGTCGCAGTCGAGCCACCACTCGTCGGCGACTCGCAGGCCGCGGAAGTCGATCTCGAGCTTCCCCTGCGGTGACAGCAAGAGGCTGTGCGCACCGTTGCCGTCGGTCAACGGGTCGAGGTCCTGTGACACGAGGCTCTGGAGGAACGACGTGGCGTCGGGTCCCCGCACGATGACCGCGCCGTGGTCAGGCCACTCGATCAGCTTCGTGGTCACGGAGAGCCCAAGGGGGTGAGCCGACGCGCCGCCGCGGCGGCGGTGAGGAGCGCCTTGGCCTTGTTGCGGCACTCGAGGTCCTCGTCGGACGGATCGGAGTCGGCCACGATCCCCGCGCCGGCCGACACACTGGCGTTGCCGTCGCGCCACACCATCGTACGAATCGCGATCGCGGTGTCGAGGTTGCCGGAGAAGTCGAGATAGCCGACCACCCCGGCGTACGGACCGCGCTTGACGGGCTCCAGTGAATCGATGATCTCCATGGCCCGCACCTTCGGTGCACCGCTCACGGTCCCGGCA
>JALHSW010000109.1 GCA_022865365.1 Acidimicrobiia bacterium
TGCTGCACGATGCCCGCGGCACCTTCACCTACGTCGTGACCGGCAGCGAGGTCGTGACGCCCCGGGACATGTGGATCGTCGACCAGCACCCCGGACGCACGATCACGCTGTTCGCGTGCCACCCGATCGGGAGTGCGTCACAGCGCCTGGTCGTGCACGGAGCGCTCGTCGCCACCCACCCAGCCTGAGCCTCGGACGCTCACCTCAGGGCCTGAGGTTCAGACGCTCGCGTTGACGAGGGCGGCGAGGGCGGCCATGGCGATCGCGACGCCTGCCGCGGCGCCGAGCCCGACGAGCACGATGAGCCCGGCCCACCGGCTGATGGCCCAGCCGTTCCGGAGCGCCCGGACGGCCGCCCGGGATTCCTCAGGGAGCGCCGGGTCGTCGGCCCGGGTAGCCCGCCGGTCGTCGGGGCGCTCCCCAGCGTCACCCGGTCGCATGGCAGGCTGGCGTACGCGGCTCATCGTCTTCTCCGAGCGAATTGGGTGATCGGCCGGATGTCAGCACACGGCCGTTGCCTCCGTACTGTACGCGTTCCCCGACCGGAGTTTCGATGACGCCCGACACCGACCCGCCCGACCCTGGGGCTGAAGGCTCTGCGGACTCGTCCCGTCGCCGTCGGCGGTGGCCCGCCGTCCTGGGAACAGTCACGCTGGGCGGCATCGCGGTGGTCGTGACGGCCATGGCGATCGTCCACGTTCCGTACGTGATCATCTCTCCGGGCGAGGCCACGGCGCTCGACGACGACATCGTGACGATCTCGGGCGCACCGACGTACGCGCACCGCGGCGATCTGGTCTACCTCACCGTCCGCGTCACCAACGACGACCCGAACATCTGGCGCTACGTGCTCGCGAAGCTCGACGACGACGTGAGCGTGGAGAAGCGCGAGGACATCATCGGCTGCGCCGGCTACGAAGAGAGCGCCCGGCTGAACCAGGACCTCATGGTTCAGTCACAGGACATCGCGAAGCAGGTTGCGCTGCAGCGGCTGGGTTACCAGGTGACCGAGTCGGGCGGACGGGTCGTCATCGTGGACGTCGAGTGTGGCGGGCCGTCGGAAGGTCGTCTCCAGCTGGCCGACGTGATCACCGCGGTCGACGGCACACCCGTCGTGAAGGCCGACGACGTGCGCCCGCTCGTCCAGGCCCACCAGCCGGGCGAGACCGTGCACTTCACCGTGCGGCGGGAGGACGACACACGCGAGGTCACGGTGCGCCTCGGGCGTCGTGACGGTGTCGGATTCGTCGGCATCGCGACCCAGACGTTCACGGACGCGTCGTTCCCGGTCGACATCACGATCGACACGGCTCGCGTGAGCGGCCCGTCGGCCGGCCTGGCCTTTGCGCTCGCGATCATCGACGACCTGACCCCCGGCGATCTCACCGGCGGCGGACGGGTGGCGATCACCGGGTCGATCCAGCCCGACGGCAGCGTCGGCATCGTCGGCGGCGTCGAGCAGAAGGCCGTCACGGCCCGCCGCGGCGGAGCTCGGCTCATGCTCGTCCCGGTCGGCGAGGCCAAGGCTGCTCGTGAGCACGCCGAGGCCATGTTGGTGGTCGGAGTGCGGACGGTCGACGACGCGTTGGCCGCGCTCGCCGCCAACGGGGGCGATCCGGTGCCGACCGCAGGGACGCCGACCGGCCAATAGCATCGGCCACGATGGTGCACGGCACGAACGGTGAGCCCCGCCCCGACGACCCGGGAGCGACCGCGCCAGGCGACGGGGGAGCGGCGGCACCAGGCGATCCGGCCACCGATCCGGTCACCGATCCGGTCACCGAGCTGGAGCAGCGCGCGGCCGAGTTGCTCCGGGCGGCTGAGGCGACTGCGGCCGCGACGGGTCGGGCGATGGTGGCCGAGGCTCGCGGCGTGCGACGACGCATGCTCGAGGATGCCGAGCGGCGCCGGCGCCAGCTCGTGGTCGAGCTCGAACGTGTGCGCGGGATGCTCGACGACGCCATCGCAGCACTCAGCGCCGACCCCGCGCCGGTCGGTGATTCGCACCTCGATGACCCGCCGGGCGGCTTCGGCGACGAGGCGAACCCTGACGCGCCCGCGCGTCAGGCGGAGGAGCAGGACGAGGAGCGGGACGAGGAGCGGGACGACGAGCAGGTCGGCGCGCTGTTCGCCCGACTCCGATCGGAGCCCACGCCGCCTCGGCCCACGCGGGCACGCACACCGAAGGCGCCGACCGCCGCCGCAGCGGCGTCGCACGCCGTCGAGCCCGAGCCCGAGCCGGAGCCGGAGCCGGAACCGGAACCGGTGCCCGAGCCGGAACCCGATGATCCCGACGCTGTGGCGCGTCGGCGCCGGGCCGCGGTGCTCGAGCCCCTGGTCCCCGATGTCGTGCGCGCGTCGAAGCGGCTCCTCCAGGACGAGCAGAACACCCTGCTCGACGCCGTACGCCGGGCCCGGGGGCGGCCCGAACCCGGGCGCCTTCTCCCCGATCTCGAGCACCAGCGCGACGCGTGGGTCGAGCTGCTCGGGCCCGGTGCCGACGGCGCCTACCTCGGCGGACGGGCCGCGGTCGCCAACACGGGTCGGGTCACGAGCGCGCCGGCGCGCGTGGTCGCCGAGCTCGTCGGGGTCATCGTCAGGCCGCTGCGGGAGCGCCTGACCCAGACAATCGAGGGCGTCGTCGCCGACGGCCCCTACGAATCGCCGGCTGAGCTGCAGCGCGTCGCAGGCTCCGCGATCGGTGCCCGATACCGCGAGTGGAGGAGTGCAGACCTCGAGACGCGGGTCGTCGACGTGCTCTGCGCGGCCTACGCCCGCGGCTCGTACGACGGCGCCGGACCGGCGACGCCGTTGCGTTGGGTCCCCGACGAGCCCGGCCGCTGTCCCGACTGCGACGACAACGCGCTCGAGCCGACGCCCAAGGGCGGTGTGTTCCCGACGGGTCAGGCCCACCCGCCGGCCCACCCCGGGTGTCGCTGCCTGGTCGTGCTCGCGGGTGAGGAGCAGCCGAGCGTCGCCGGGTGACCGGCGTCGGGCATCCTGATGCCGAGGATGCGCGACCAGCATCTAGGCTCATCGGCGATGCGCGTCCCCACGACCGAGCGCCGGAGTTTTGCCCTGCGCGGGTGGATCATCGCGCTGGGCGTGGTCCTGGTGGTGCTGCTGTTCAGCCTGCGGGGACTCGCCGGCTTCTTCACCGACTACCTGTGGTTCGACTCGCTCTCCCAGGGCGACACCTTCGGTCGATTGCTGACCGCCCGGGTGATCCCGGCGCTGGTCTTCACGATCATCTTCTTCGCGATCCTCCTCGCCAACCTCGTGATCGCCGACCGGCTTGCGCCGAAGCTTCGGCCGATGAACGCGCCCACCCCCGAGGACGAGCTGGTCGGTCGGTACCAGCAGACGACCGCGCGCTACCGGGGTCGCATCCGCGTCGGCATCGCCGTCTTCTTCGCATTGATCGCGGGCATCGGCGTCTCGTCGCAATGGCGGCAGTGGATCCTGTTCACCCACCGGGTCGACTTCGGGAAGAAGGATCCGCAGTTCCACAAGGACATCGGCTTCTACGTCTTCCAGCTGCCGTTCATCCGGTTCATGATCGACTGGCTCTTCGCGGGCCTCGTCATCGTCCTGCTCGTGACGGCAGTCGCGCACTACCTCAACGGCGGCATCCGGTTCCAGAGCCCCCTCCAGCGGGTGACACCGCAGGTGAAGGCGCACCTCTCGGTGATCGTCGCGGTGATGGCGCTGGTGAAGACCGCGGGGTACTACTACTCGCGGTTCGAGCTCGACCTCTCGACGCGCGGCGTCGTCGACGGTGCCAGCTACACCGACGTCAAGGCCCAGCTCCCCGCGCTGAACTTCTTGATCTTCGTGTCGATCATCGCGGCGGCGCTGTTCATCTGGAACA
>JALHSW010000110.1 GCA_022865365.1 Acidimicrobiia bacterium
CCATCCACGTCGTGCACCATTCGAGCGAGCGCTACAACCTCTCCACGGCGCTGCGTCAGCCGGTCGCCGACGCGGTGGGGACGTTCGTGCCCTACAGCGCGCTCGCGCTGCTCGGGTTCCACCCCGAGCTGATCGCCTCGGCGCGCGGGATCAACCTGCTGTACCAATACTGGTTCCACACCGATACGATCCGCAGGCTCGGACCGTTCGAAGAGGTCTTCAACACTCCCTCGCACCACCGGGTGCACCACGGCAGCAACCCGCAGTACCTCGACCGCAACCACGGCAGCATCCTCATCGTGTGGGACCGACTCTTCGGCACGTTCGAGCGCGAGGACGAGCCGGTGGTCTATGGGCTCACCAAGAACATCGAGACGTTCGACCTCGCGCGGATTGCCACGCACGAGCACGCCGACATGCTGCGCGACGTGGCCCGCTCGACAACGTGGCGGGAGCGGCTGTCGTACGTCCTGCGCGGACCCGGTTGGGCGTACCGGCAGCACGCGGCCCGGGCCGAACTCGAGCCCGTCAACGCGGCGTGACCGATCCGAGCCTCGAGCGCGCGGCGCGCCTGGCCGGAGAGGCGACGCGCCGGGTGCAGCAGCGTGCGCAGCAGGCGTACCAGGCCTCGGGTGTGGCTCGGTTTCAGGTCGGCGACAAGATCAATCGCGTGCTCGAGAGCACCTTCGACGAGCCGTTCGACGTGCCCGACGCGGCGACGGCGCGGCGCATGATCCTGACCGACGCGGTTCCGCAGGCCACGACGACCGCCCGCTTCCTCGAGCAGCAGGCGACGACGCGCCTTACCCCGTGGATCGCCCGCTCCGTCCAGGCTGCGAAGATTGCGCGATCAGGCGCGACGGCTGGTGGGACCTCGCGGTGGGCGGTGACCGCAGCGAACGCGGTGATGACGTCGGCCGCGCGCGCCCGCAAGGCGTCGAACGACGGCTGGAACCAGCTCCGGGTGCTCGCGTCGTACCTCGTCGCCCGGGCCCGCGCCGCCGACCTGGAGCTCGACAAGGAACTGGTGCGTGCAGTCGCCGTGTCGATCTACCTCGACCCACGCAAGAAGATCGACCTCGGCTACCGCGGCTCGCGGGCCGGGACCACCGTCGCAGCGCGCTGGGCCCGTGACGCGGCGATGCCACCGAACGATGCGATGCGACGCGAGCTCGCCGAGGAGCGCGTCGCCGCCGTTGAGCGACTCGACCTGCCCGCGCTCGTCGCCGAGTGGGTGCAGTCAGGCGAGTGATCGGAGGCGTTCGACGCGCGGGTCGCCCGGTCCCAGGTACCGGACGACGACACCCAGCACGTGCTCGACGTCGAGGGTTCCTGCCGCGGCCATCTCTTCGAGATCGGCCCAGTCGCGGGTGCGGTCGAAGAACGTCTTGAACACCGCGAGGTCGCTGCACGCGAGGAACGGGACGTTCTCGCCGGCAAACGACTCGATGCGCGTCCGCCCCGCAATCTGTTCGTGATACTCGGTCGTGTTCAGGAACACATCCACGGGGGTGTCGCCCCACCAGAGCCGCACCTGGGCATCACGCTGTAAGGCGGCGAGATCCACGTTTGACCACGTCACCCCCTTCGGCAGAGCCGCGACGACCGACGGCGCCTGGTCCTGCCCGACGAAGACGTTGAGGTCGATGTCGATGGTGCCGCGCGCTCGCTGCGTGCACCACGCGAGGGCGAGCGCGCCCCCGAACGCGTGCGGGATCTCTGCCGACGAGAGTGCGCGGTGCAGCTCCACAATCTTCTGGGGCAGACGGCTCATGCGACCGGGCCGAACTTCGGGAAGTGGAGCTTCGCGTCGTGGCGGGCGGGGAAGCGCGCGGCGAGGTCGAGCACGTCGACGAGCTCGCGCCCTCGAGCCGTGAGGTCGGGTCCGCCGGTGCGAGGCGACAGCTCGAGGTCGAGGCCGAACCCGGCGGCGCGGACGATCCGGATCAAGGTCTCGACCGTCGGCACCTTGGCCCCGTACTCATACGCCGAGAGGGTCGAGTGCGAGGTTCCGGCGCGTTCACCGAGCTCTCGCAGCGAGAGCCCAGCCCGGCGGCGGGCCGTGCGGATGGTCGTGTCGGCAGCCATCGCACGATGGTATCCGATCAGATACCATCAGGGAAACGCCACCGAACCTCTCCTTCTTCGCTCCTCCTACGACGATCGGTGCCTGCGGCGATAGCGAACTGCGGCGATCGCCGCCGCGATCACCGCGCCCGATACCACCACGATCGCTCCGCTGCGCAGCAGGATCTTGGTCCGGTTGCTGCCGTCGTCGGCGTCCTCGGTCCCCTCGACCTCGTCGATCGCGATCTCGTGGCGCCCGCCGGCCTCGTCGGGGAACGACAGGACCGCTTCGCCGAAGGCCGGCTCGCGCTTGAGGTCCTCGAGGTGCTTGGAATAGAGGTCGGCGCCGAGGCCCTCGGGCATCTCACCCAGCAGGGGCTCGACAGGATCGTCGTCCGGATCGTCGTCCCGAAGCCCATGGGTCTGGTCCTGATCGTCACTCATGACCGTGCAGCATGGCCCACAACACCGTCAGCCGCCTCACCATCACCCCGCCTCCCAGTGCCACGCTTCCTCGTTTGCGCCACCCTCCTGCACCGACGGTGGCTGGGCGAACCCGAACCGGGCCGCGTTGGCCACGAGCCACTGGTACCCGGGCGACGTGAACGTGAGCTCACCGAGCTGGTCCTCGAAGTCGACCGCATGGCCCCAGCCGTGCTTGCTCATCCCCGGCAACGCCGCGTTGCCGCACTTGTCGATCGAGCAGTAGTAGTCACGCCACCACACCTGCATCTCGTAGCTGCGGTAGCACGACTCCATGCGCGGTGGGGGCGTCACCCCCTGCGGGAGGTAGTTGCTCGTCTCCGGCTCGAGGCCGACGTCCGCCGCCTTGGCCGCGACCAGCAGGGCGCCGAGCTGCTCGGCGATCTCGCCGGTCACCTGACACTCGGGGGTGACGGCGCCGAGCGACCCGGTGGGGAACCGTCCGTTCGGTCCCGCCGGCGGCGGCGACGCCGTCAACCGGTAGC
>JALHSW010000111.1 GCA_022865365.1 Acidimicrobiia bacterium
CATGACGGTGAACTACCGGGAGTCCTACCAGCTCCACGCGTCATCGGGCATCTGCTTCAACCACGAGGGGCCGCGCCGCGGCCTCGAGTTCGTGACCCGCAAGATCACCAACGGGATCGCGCGCATCAAACTCGGTCTCCAGGACTCCATCACGCTCGGAAACCTCGATGCGGCGCGCGACTGGGGTTACGCGGGCGACTTCGTCGAGGCGATGTACCTGATGCTCCAGCAGGACGACCCCGACGACTACGTGATCGCGACCGGAGAGACCCACACGGTGCGGGACTTCCTCGGCGTCGCGTTCCGGTGCGCCGAGATCGACGACTGGGAGCGCTACGTGAATCGGGATCCCCGCTTCGAGCGCCCGGCGGAGGTCGACCTGCTCATGGGCAACGCCGAGAAGGCAAACGCGAAGCTCGGCTGGAAGGGCCGCGTCTCGTTCGAAGACCTCGTCCGCATGATGTACGAACAGGACCTCGCCGAGGAGACGGCCAAGGCCTAGCGCGAGTTCAACGCGCGGCGTGCTGCATCGCGGCTTGGGCCTCGGCGACGAAGCGGTGCACCAGGTCGCCGGCGGGAACGAGCTCGTGGATCGCCCCCACCCCCTGGCCCGCCGGGTAGCACTCGCGCGCGGGATCGACGCCTTCGGCTTCGTCGCCCTCGGGCAGGTGCAGGAACCCCCCCGTGGTCGACACGAGCAGCTGCTCCGGGAACGGCCGGAGCTCCTCGGGGTGCTCGTCGTAGTGCTGCGTCGTCTCGTTGCGGACCACGCGCATCGTCTTACCGCTGAACGCCCGGCTGATCACGGTCCCGTCCTCACCGGTGCCGAGCAACGCGTCCTTGTAGCCCGGTGCGGAGCGCGCCTCGGGTGTGGCGATGAAGCGCGTCCCGACCCACACGCCGTCGGCGCCGAGCATCAGCGCCGCGGCGAGACCACGACCGTCGAAGATGCCGCCGGCGGCGACGACCGGCACGCGGGCACCCACCGCATCGACGATCTGGGGGACGAGGGGCATCGTCGCCACCGCACCGGTATGGCCCCCGGCTTCGGTGCCTTGCGCGACGACCAGGTCGCAGCCCGCCTCGACGGCCGCGACCGCGTGGCGCACCTTCCCGCACATGTTCACCACGAGAACGTTGTTCCGATGGCAGAGATCGATGACGTCGCGTGGGACACCGAGCGCGGCCACGAACACGGGCACGCGCTCCTGGATCATGAGCTCGACGTTGTGCAGCATCTGATCGGGAAGTGCGGTGAGCAGGTCGACACCGAACGGCTTGTCGGTGAGTGCCTGGGTCGCGCGAATCTCGGCGACCATCTGCTCGCTCGACATCGTGCCCGCGCCGAGGCAACCGAAGCCGCCGGCTTCCGAGACCGCGGCAACGAGGCGGTGGTACGACACACCGCCCATGCCGGCGAGCATCACAGGATGCTCGATCTGGAGAACATCGGTAAGTCGATTCTGCATGGGCGCAGGCTACGCCGCGAGCGCGAAGGTCACGACTAGCGTGCCTCTCGTGGCCGATTCAGCGCAGGGAGCCGCTCCGCTCGTAGGTGTGATCATGGGGAGCGACTCCGACCTGCAGGTGATGCAGGACGCGATCGACGTGCTCACAGAGTTTCGCGTTCCCCACGAGGTACGCATCGTCTCGGCGCATCGAACGCCCGATGTCATGGTCGAGTACGCCCGCACGGCGGTCGACCGGGGCTTGCGCGTGGTCATCGCCGGGGCCGGCGGTGCGGCCCACCTGCCGGGGATGACCGCGTCGATGACCACGCTCCCCGTGATCGGAGTGCCCGTCCCGCTCGCGCAGCTCGACGGGCTCGATTCGCTGCTGTCGATCGTGCAGATGCCGGCCGGCATCCCGGTCGCCACCGTCGCGGTCGGCAACGCCCGCAACGCCGCGCTGCTCGCAGTGCGGATCCTGGCGATCGCCGATCCCGAGCTGCGCGCCGAGCTCGGTCGCTTCGCCGACACGCTTGCCGACGCGGTGCGGGAGAAGGACGCCCAAGTCCGCGACGACCAGGCGGTCTGACCGGGAGCGCGCACGGTCGATAGGGTGCGCGCCATGTGGCCCGCACTGCACGCGCAGGAACACCCCGACCGACCCGCGTACCTCATGGCGTCGACGGGTCAGGTCGTCACCTATGGGGAGCTCGACCGTCGCTCGAACCAGTTCGCGCGACTCCTCTACGACCGAGGCTTGCGGTTCGGTGACCACCTCGCGATCTTCATGGAGAACAACGATCGCTACCTCGAGGTCGTCTGGGCCGCACAACGCTCCGGTCTCTACTTCACGCCCATCAACTTCCACTTCAACGACGAAGAGGTCGCGTACATCGTCGAGAACTGCGACGCGACGGCGTTCGTCACGTCCGTCGGACTCGCCGAGATCGCCCGCAACGTCGACCCATTGCTCCCCACGCAGGTGGAGACCCGGCTCGTTGTCGGCGGGGTGCTCGACGGGTACGAGCGCTACGACGACGCGATCGGCGCGTACCCGGCAGAACCGCTCGACGAAGAGCTCGAGGGCCACGCGATGATGTACTCGTCGGGCACGACGGGACGGCCCAAGGGCATCAAGTACCCCCTCGAACGCAAGCCGGTCGGGAACCCGACCGCCGCCCTCGCCGGGTTCCAGGCGACCTACGGCATCGACGAGAAGACGGTGTATCTCTCCCCCGCGCCGCTGTATCACGCGGCGCCGCTGCAGTTCTGCATCGGTGTCACCCGCTTCGGCGGGACCGACGTGATCCTCGAGCACTTCGATCCCGAAGCCTGTCTCGCGGCGATCGAGAAGTACCGGGTCACGCACGCGCAGTTCGTGCCGACGATGTTCGTGCGCATGCTGAAGCTTCCCGAGGGCACGCGCGCGCGGTACGACGTGTCGTCGCTGCAGACGGTCATCCACGCCGCAGCCCCCTGTCCCGTCGAGATCAAGCGCCAGATGATCGAGTGGTGGGGCCCGATCATCTCGGAGTACTACGCGTCGACCGAGGGAATGGGGTCGACCCAGATCACGAGTGAGGAGTGGCTGGCGCATCCCGGATCGGTCGGGCGGCCGTTCTTCACCACGATCCACATCGTCGCCGAGAGCGGAGCCGAGATGCCGGTCGGTCAGCCCGGCGTGGTCTGGTTCGAGCCGGGAGAGCGCGCGATGGAGTTCGAGTACCACAAGGACCCGGCGAAGACCGCGAGCACGCGTGACGGGCACGGCTGGTCGTCGGTCGGCGACATCGGGTACCTCGACGAGGACGGCTACCTGTACCTCACCGACCGGCGCGACTTCATGATCGTGTCGGGCGGCGTGAACATCTACCCGCAGGAGGCAGAGAACCTGCTGATCACCCACCCCAAGGTGATGGACGCGGCCGTGTTCGGCATCCCCGACACGGAGATGGGTGAGCGGGTCCACGCCGTCGTGCAGCCAGTCGACATGGACGACGCCGGACCCGATCTCGCGCGCGACCTGCTCGGGTTCTGCCGTGAGCACCTCGCGCACTACAAGTGCCCGAAGGCGGTCGACTTCGACCCCGAGCTTCCCCGTCAGCCCACCGGGAAGCTCTACAAGCGTCTCCTGCGAGACCGCTACTGGGGCGACAAGCAGAGTCGGATCGTTTGAGCCCCGCGGGTGCCTACGGCGTGCTGCTCGACGACCTCGTCGCGGAGCAGGAGAGTCTCGACGAGCTCGTGGGCGTGCTCGACGACGACGGCTGGGCCGGCCCCACCCCGGCCGAGGGCTGGACCGTGCGCGACCAGGTCGCGCACCTCGCAGCGACCGAGGAATGGGCGACGCTCGCGCTCACCGACCCGCTTGCGTTCCGAAGCGAGGTTGATCGGCTGAACGAGGAGCCGGAGAAGCGCGCGGCGGAGATGCAGCGGGGACTGCTCGCTCGACGTCCGCCACCCGACACCGACGCGCTCGCGTGGTGGCGCCAGGGCCGATCCGCGATGGTCGGCCATCTCCGAGAGCAGGGACCCAAGGACCGGCTGCCATGGTTCGGGCCCAACATGTCGGCCATGTCGTTCGCGACGGCGCGCCTGATGGAGACGTGGGCCCACGGCGTCGACATCGCGGACGCGCTCGGCGTCGCGCGTGTCGCCACCACTCGCCTACGCCACGTTGCCGATCTGGGTGTGCGCACTCGCGGCTTCGCGTACGTGTCGCGCGGCATGGTTCTCCCCGACGCGCCGATCCGGATCGATCTCGCGGCACCCGACGAGGACGACGTCTGGTCGTGGGGCCCCGCGGAGGCCCCCGACTCGGTGCTCGGTCCGGCGCTCGACTTCTGCCTCGTCGTGACCCAACGACGCCACCCCGCCGACACCGAGCTGAGCGTCACGGGCGCCGCCGCGACCGAATGGATCGGGATCGCGCAGGCCTTCGCCGGTGCTCCGACCGAGCAGCGGGCTCCTAGCCGCGGTTGAAGTCGGGCGAGCGCTTCTCGACGAACGCGGCGACACCCTCGCGACCGTCTGCGGAGCCGCCGGCAAGCACCATGCGCGTCGCCTCGTGCGCGAGCTGGGCTTCCAGCGTCGTGGCCAGCGACGCCCGCATCAGCTGCTTCGCTGATCCGAGCGCCCGAGCGGCCCCTGCTGCGAGCGTCGTCGCAAGCGCCTCCGCCGCGTCGACGAGCTCGGCGTCGGGGACGACGCTGGTCACGAGCCCCCAGTCGCACGCCTCGTCTGCGGAGAGGACGCGGTTCGTCAGCGCGAGCTCGAGCGCGCGACGCAGTCCGACGACGCGGGGCAGGTACCACGTGGATCCGCCGTCGGGAACGAGGCCGATCCCCGTGTAGGCCATGACGAACGTCGTCGACGCGGCCGCGATCACGAGGTCCGCGCCGGCGACGAGCGACAGCCCGGCGCCGGCGGCTCTGCCGTGGACGGCCGCGACGACGGGCGCTTCGATTGCGGCGAGTAGCTCCACCGCCGGGTGCAGCTCGGCGAGCACCGCGGCAAGCTCGTCGCCGAGCGCGTCGCCCGAGTCGGCGAAGGAGCGCACGTCTCCCCCCGCGCAGAACCGAGACCCGGCCCCGCTCAGCAGGACCACTCGGACGCCTTCCGTCGCGGCGATCTCGGACGTTGCCTCACCGAGCGCCCGCGCCAGCGACACGTCGATCGCATTCGCGGCC
>JALHSW010000112.1 GCA_022865365.1 Acidimicrobiia bacterium
CTGCGCATAGCACGAGGTACAAGGAGGACACTCGGCGAGATGGAGTTCGACCTCGGCTCGAACGGGCCTGCCCAGGAGCCCACGGTGGTACCGGCCAAGACGACCGCGGGTCTGGCGACAGATCCCCTCACCGTTGCGCGCAGAGAGCTCCATGCACGCGCCGACGAGCTCTTCTCGCGCTCGGTGTGCTCGCTGGCGCGCTGCGACCGGCGTGATGCCCAGGCGCGCGGCCAGGTCGTGAAAGTCGAGGCGCTCTACGTAGCGGAGCGTGATGACTTCGCGACTCGTCCGCGAGAGCGTGAGCATTGCTGCACTTGCCAATGACACTTCTAGCGACGTGAGCACCTGCTCGTCGGGTCCCAGATCGGCCGACGGAATCAGCTCCGCGACGTCAGAGCCCAAGAAACGCCGACCGCCCCGAGCACGAAGGTGGTTGCGCCACACATTTCGAACCGCCGTCAGGAGGTACGAACGAATCTTGGTCTCGTCCTCGATGAACTCGGCCCGGCGGAGAACGTTCAGCAGCGCGGTCTGCGCGATGTCCTCCGCCTCTGCCGTGTTACGCGTCAGTCGTCGAGCGAGGCGGAAGGCGTCATCTCGGTATTGCGCGATGAGAAGATACAGCTCCTCCGGTACGCCATCGCCCGAAGCATCCATCGCGCCGCCCCATCGTCCCCGCCCCAAAGCGGACCAGAAGTGAGCCGACCATACCGACGCAATGGTGCAATGTCTACGGGCAGAGTGCGCAAATCGCGCGTCACGAACGCCGTCGTCCGACGTCTCGCACTGCCCTCGTCAACGTCCGCGCCACGTCGGTTCGCGCTTCTCTACGAACGCGGCGATCCCCTCAGCGGTGTCGTCCGACAGCGACGTGACGGTGAGCATCGACTGCAGGTAGTCGAGCGCGTCATCCCCCCGCATCTCGTAGGCGCGATGGAACGACTGCATTCCGAGCCGGAGGATCAACGGAGACCTGGACGCGAGATCCTGCGCGAGCGATTCGACAGCCACGTCGAGCTCCGCGACGGGCACGACCCGATTCACAAAGCCGATGCGAGCTGCTTCGTCGGCGTCAACCCGACGCCCCGTTGCCATGAGCTCAAGCGCGACGCGCGGTGGCATCGAGCGCAGCAAGGGAACCGTGATCATGTACGGCCAGAGACCGACGTTGACCTCCGGGGTGCCGAACTGGGCATCGTCGGCGGCGACGACGAAATCGCACGCCATCGCGAGCCCAAAGCCGCCGGCGAGGGCGAAGCCGCGTACGCGGGCGATGGTCGGCTTCCCCAATGACCAGAGATCGCGAAAGAGGTCGGCGAGAAGTCCCCTGCCGTCGTGAGCACGGATCCCGCCGTCGTTGTCGGCGATGCTCCCGAGATCCGCTCCGGCGCAAAACGCACGGTCACCGGCACCGGTGACGACGACGACACGGACCGCGTCGTCGGAACGGGCAACTGCGACGCCATCTCGCAGACCATGCATCACCTCGAACGACATCGCGTTTCGGCGCTCCGGGCGGTTGATGGTCAAGCGAGCGACGCCGTCGCGAACGTCGTATTCGAGGTCGGCCACAGCGGCATCGTAGGCACGTCTGAACCTCAACGCCCGCTAGCGTCTGGTCCGTGTGGCTCCTCGTCCTGACGGTTGTCGCAGCGGCGATCGTCGTTCTCGTGACCTGGGGCGATCCTCGGCGCCTTGCCCGCCTGAAGATCAGTGGAGTGTGGCTGCTCTTCGTCGGTCTTGCCATCCAGGTCGGCATCGAGGTCATCGACATCCCGAAGGACCAGATCGAGACGTTGGGTTACGGCCTCCTCATGGCCTCGTACGCGTTCATCCTCGCGTTCTGCTTCGTGAACCTGTCCACCCGCGGGTTCGGTGTCATTGCAGTCGGGATCGCGCTCAACGCACTGGTCATCGGGCTCAATCAGGGCATGCCCACTGGCGCGATCGGGAACGACCCGGCCGGCAACCGCGTGGAGAAGCCAATCGAGCAGTCGGTGAAGCACCGGCCCGAAAGCGACAGCGATCTCCTCGGCTTCCTCGGCGACAAGATCGTTCTCCCTGAGCCCTTCGACGAAGTGCTGTCGGCGGGAGACTTGGTGATCGCGGTCGGAATCTGCGAACTCGCGTATTTCGGGACGCGACGGCGCAGGCGGGGTAGCGGACGAGCTCAGCCGCGCGCGACGACCAGGCCGCGCAGTTCAAGCACGCGCTCGAGGGCACCGACAACACGACCGTCGTAGACGTAGAGCGGGCCGGTGTACAGCGCTTCGAGCGCCCAGGCCGCGTGCTCCTCGTTGC
Source organism: Acidimicrobiia bacterium (assembly GCA_022865365.1). Lineage (GTDB taxonomy): Bacteria > Actinomycetota > Acidimicrobiia > IMCC26256 > PALSA-555 > JALHSW01. The sequence continues at coordinate 2,302 of JALHSW010000112.1, forward strand.
CCTCGGTGAGCTCATCGAATGCACTCGCGACCTTGAGGATCTGACCTCCGAGTGCGCTGAAGCGTGCTCCCCGGGTCCCGGGAGCGCGGTGCAACGCCGGCTCCGCGGCGACGATGTCGCCCGCCGGCGCGAGGGCTTCACTCCCCCGAAGCATCGCAGCACCGGCTTCGGCGACCGAGATTGGGTCGAGCGGCTCATCGGTGGCGGGCTCGTCGAGGCATACCGCTCCGAGGTGATGCAGCAGCGCCGCGGTCTCCAGGTTCGCCAGCTCAGACTCGGACAGCTCCAGCTCCTCGCCTATCCCGACGGCAAGGTCCGCGACTCTGTCGACGTGACCGGCGCGCACGAGCCCACCGAGTTCGGGCGCCTCACCAAGGGCGCGAACGGTTTGGCGGAAGCTCCGACGCGTCGACGCGAGCAGTTCGAACGAGTACCAAGCCGCGAGAAGAGGGATGCAAAACAGCAGCGGACCCCAGAGCCCGAGGCGACCCTCGCCGTCGATGCCGCCGTACCCCACCGCCATGAGCATCCCCGATGTGACGAGCGCGAGGTCTGCGCCCCGATCGCGGAGCGGTGCCACTCGGTGCTCACGGATGAGGGTGACCGCATCGGCGATCAGGATCTCGACGACTGCGGTAGCCGCCAACGCGCCGAGCACAACAGCGCGGGTGTCGGGCCCGCTGCTCGTGTTGATGATCGCGTAGTACACCGCGCCTGCTGCGAGTGCTTCTGCGAGGCGCTCGGCATACAGGAGCACTCGGGACATGACTCCCGCGGGTTCGGGCCGGAGGACAACCGCGACGAGGAACGAGCACACCACGATTGCCATGAATTGCTCGACGTTGGCCGCACGAACGAGCACCACGACCACGGCGAACGAGAGCGGCAGCGGTGCCCGGCCCGCAGGGCGCAGCTCGAAGAGCTCCCCGATCACGAGCGCGGTACCGAGAATGATGAGATCGGGCACGGCCCGACCCAGCTCGGCGAACGCCGCAACGAGCGCGAGCACGACACCCACCCCGGCAACTGCGATCACCCGAGTCGTGCGACTCACGAGACGCTTTCCTGCGTTACCTCTTGCTCTGCTTCGAGGTTCCCCAGACCCGCTGAACCCGTCCCGACCACAGGGGGCGGCGTTGCGAACTCCGCGAGCTCGGTTTCGTGACCGTCGCCGTAGCGTTCACCCCGACGCTCGATCGCGACAATCAGCGCTTCGACGCAGGGCCCGTCGAACTGTGTGCCGACCTTGTCGCGCAGCTCTGCAAACGCGATCTCCTGAGCGAGTGCTCGCCGATACGCCCGCGTCGACGTCATGGCATCGAACGCATCGGCGACAGAGATGATGCGGGCTTCGATCGGACCCCCCACCACGCCCAGCGCCTCTGCTTCAAGACTCGGGGCAACAGGAGCGAGAAAATCGATGCGTCGCAGCAGCTCGACGGACACCCCCTCATGGCTTCGCATCCGAGCGAACTCTGCTTCCGTCAAACGGCCAGGCTTGTTCAGGATCTGATTCGGCACGATCAACTTACCGATGTCGTGCATCAGAGCCGCGTACCGCAGTCGCTCCAATTCGCCGGCCCGGAGTCCGAGCTCGGTGCCGACGAGCTCGGAGAACCTCGCCACTCGCTCGACATGGCCCGCCGTGTAGCGATCCTTCGCCTCCAGCGCTCGGATGAGCGTCGCAATCGTGGCCTCATGGGCCTCCCGCAGCGCGA
>JALHSW010000113.1 GCA_022865365.1 Acidimicrobiia bacterium
CTCCAGGGCCTCGACGCGTTCCACTCCCAGATGTCGGCCGGGCGCATCGGTGAGATCAACTACTCCGAGGACCAGGTCCTCCCGATGAAGCCGTCGGAGTACTTCGCCCGCAACTGCTTCGTCGGCGTGAGCTTCCCGAGCGCCGGGGAATCCAAGGCCATGCGCAAGGTCGGGCTCACGAAGGTCATGTGGGGCAGCGACTACCCGCATCACGAGAGCACGTACCCGTACACGACCGAGGGTCTGCGCGTCGCGTTCGCGGGTTGGGATCCCGACGACGTGCGCCAGGTCACCAGCCGGACCGCGGCCGAGGTGTACGACTTCGACCTCGCCGCACTCGAACCGATCGCCGAGCGGGTCGGTCCACTCGTCGACGAGGTCGCTCAGCTGCTCGACGAGGTGCCCGCCGATTCGGGGAGTCCGGCATTCCAGCGGCGCTAGCCGGGCTCTGGGGCGCCGTCGGGGGCGAGCCCGATCTGCTCGGCGCGGTGACGATCGATCGTGACGCGCCGTGCCTCCCGTCGGTCTTCGACGTCGACGCGGCCGCCGCGGCGTGCGTGGGTGCCACGACCCTCGCGGTAGCGGCGCTGTGGCACGACCGCGGCGGGCCGGCGCCGAGCGCCCGCACGTCGGTGCGCGAGGCAACCACGTCGTTCCGCAGCGAGCAGTTCCTCCGCGTCGACGGTGAGGCCCCGAAGCTGTGGGCCGATCTCTCGGGCGACTACCCGGCCGCCGACGGGTGGGTCCGCCTGCACTGCAACTTCCGGCACCACCAGGCCGCAGCCCTCGCCGCGCTCGGCGTCGAACGGGATCGCGACGCCGTCGCCGCCGCGGTGGCGACACGTGGCGCGGAGGAGCTCGTGGAGGCGGTGACCGCCGAAGGCGGGTGTGCGACGTCGATGCGGCCGCTCGCGGCGTGGCGCGAGCACCCGCAGGGCTCCGCCGTCGCACAACTGCCGTTGATCGCGACCGATCGGATCGGCGAAGCGCCGGTGCGGCTACCGGGTGCCGCCGACCGGCCGCTGGGCGGGGTCCGCGTCCTCGACCTGACCCGGGTCATCGCGGGGCCGGTGTGCGGGCGGGTCCTGGCGTCGCATGGGGCCGAGGTGCTGCGCGTCGGCGCCGCCCACCTCCCGACCTTCGCCACCCTCGACCTCGACACCGGGTTCGGCAAGCGCTGGTGCAACCTCGACCTGCGCACGCCCGACGACCGCGACACGTTCGCGGCTCTCGTGCGCGACGCCGACGTGGTCGTGCAGTCGTACCGGCCCGGATCGCTTGCCGGCTTGGGTCTCGGCGCGAGCGACCTCGCCGCGCTCCGGCCGGGCGTCGTCGTCGTGTCGCTCTCCGCGTACGGCCAAGCGGGTCCGTGGTCGGAGCGTCGCGGCTTCGACAGCCTCGTACAGCTCGCGAGCGGGCTCGCACACGAGCAGGCAGTGGTGTCCGGCGTCGACCGGCCGGTGGCGCTGCCGTGCCAGGCACTCGACCACGGCAGCGGATGGCTCGCCGCGCTGGGCGCCGTTGCCGCGCTCCGGCGGCGCGCCAGGGAGGGCGGCTCCTGGCACGTCCGGGTGTCGCTGGCCCGCACCTCAGCGTGGCTCGACAGTCTCGGCCGCGTCGATCGGCTCGGTCTGACGGCACCCGACGCCTCGCAACTCGGCGACCTGCTCGGCGACGACGAGACGCCGGCCGGGCGGGTCACCCACGTCAGGCCCGTCGGCACTGTTGGCGGTGCTCCACCTCGTTGGGACCGACCGCCTCCTGCTCCCGGACAAGACGGCCCCTCGTGGTGAGCGCGCTGCGCCCCATTTCCCGACCAAGTGACGCTTCGGGATCACAGTGACACTCGATCGTCACTTGCTCGGGTGTGGAGGGGACCGTGGATGAGCGCCGGGTCGCGCTGGTGACCGCACGCGTCGCAGCCGCGACGGACGCTGACCTGCCACCGCTGATGCAGGCACTCGCCGACGTGGGTCTCGCGCCGGAGGCCGCGTGCTGGGATGACGCAGCGGTCGATTGGTCCAGATATCGGCTGGCGGTTCTGCGGTCGCCCTGGGACTACGTGCCGAGGTACGAGGAGTTCCTCGAGTGGCTCACTCGGGTCGAGCAGATGACGACGGTGCTCAACCGGCCCGAGGTCGTGCGCTGGAGCACCGACAAGCGCTACCTGCGCGACCTGGCCGCCGACGGGGTGCCGGTGGTCCCGACCACCTTCTTCGAGCCGAGCGACCCGCGACCGCAGGTGCATCAGCTCCCCGCGGGCCTGGAAGGCGGCTCGGACCTCGTGGTGAAGCCCGTCGTGTCGGCCGGCTCCAAGGACACGATGCGTCACTCATCGCCGAGCGCAGCGCTCGATCACGTCCACGCTCTGCTGGCGGCCGGACGTGCAGTGATGGTGCAGCCCTACCAGGACGCGGTCGACGGCTACGGGGAGACCGGGCTCGTCTACTTCGACGGGATCTTCTCGCATGCGTTCCGCAAGGGGCCGATCCTCGGACGCGATGCTGCGCCCACCGACGAGTTCTTCGCGCCGGAGGAGATTGCCGCGCGCGATCCCTCGGCTGCCGAGCGAGCGGCGGCCGACGTCGCGATCGCCGCGTCACCACCCGACCTCCTGTACGCACGCGTCGACCTCGTGCCGAGCGCCGATGGTGCACCCGTCGTGCTCGAGCTCGAGCTCGCCGAACCGTCGTACTTCGTCTCCGTCGCCCCCGAGAGCGCAGGGCGCTTCGCGGAGTGTGTCGCCGCTCGCCTCACGTGACCGCGGGCGATGGCGACGGCGCCCTGCTACGTCAGCCGAGGTTGGTCTCGCCGTCGAAGCTCAGCGTGACGTTGCCGGTCATGATCGCGCCGAGCGTGCCGCCATCGGTGATGAAGTTCTCAC
>JALHSW010000114.1 GCA_022865365.1 Acidimicrobiia bacterium
CTCAGACGGGGTCCACCGCAAGCATGTACGGTCGACGTGTCGGGCGCTTTCGCCAGTCAAGAATCCAGTCAAGAAACACCCCGATACTGGACGGACGGGCCGACACCAGCCGGACCGAAACCGCAGGTCACAGCACTGCGCAGCACCAGGCGAACACCCCCGACGTGATCGACACGGAAGGGGTCAGAGGTTCAAATCCTCTATCGCCCACTACGAAACCCCAGGTCAGAGGCCTGCGGCAAACGTCGTCGCGTGGAACTCGGCCATGGCGTCCGACCCTGTGCGTGGTCGCGGGCATGTTCGCGGCGTTCCTCGGCGGGGGTCGGACTCAGTCGCCTGTCGTTCCTCAACGCGGCCCGGTGGCGCCAGTCCGGCGAACACACTGAGCCGTGACCGGGCCGCGGTTCCGCTGACGCGCGGTCAGTCCTTGGCGAACCACGCGGCGACGGTCGCTGCCGGGTCGACGAACTTCTCGCCCGAGACGTCGACGATGACCCTGTCGATCGTCCCCCCGGTGAAGCGGAAGGGCGCGGTGTACTCGGGGGTCACCGGCGACGCGCTGTCGCGGCCCACGCAGATGCCGTCACCGATGACGCAGAAGTACCCGGGCTGGGTCGTGATCTCCGACTGACCCACCTTGTCGCCGTCGACGTAGAGGGTCGCGGTGCCGGTGAACCCGGGCAGCGCGGGGTCGGTGCTCGCACCCTTCGAGTCGAAGGCGACGGTCAGGGCGTGCTGTCCCGACGAGAGCTCGCGGTCGGCGACGATGTCCTGGAAGTGCGACCCGAGCCAGTTGAACGTGTAGCGGAGCTTCTTGTCCTTGACGTAGAGGCTGTGGCCGCCGGCGACGCCGCCGTGTGCGTAGAGCACGCCCTCGGCGTCGGCCGAGTCCAGCTGCACCGATGCGGCGATCGTGTAGGAGCGTCCGTTGATCGCGACGCCGGCCGACTCCGGCACGTCGGCGATCCCGGGGTAGTAGGTGTAGCGGGTCCGGTCGGGCCCGCCCTTGGGACGCTCGGCGAGGACCTGCTCGAGCGCGGACCGGTCGTCGAGCGGGAACCCTTGGTAGATCCCCGCGTAGTAGAACCAGAGGGCCTTGAGCGTCTCGAGCCGCTCGGGTTCCTGCGCGGCGAGGTTCTTGGTCTGGGAGCGGTCGTGCTCGAGGTCGTAGAGCTCCCACTCGTCGGCCATGAAGTTTCCCCAGCCCGACAGCGGCGGGTGGACCGTCGTCGCGAGCCAGCCGTCGTGGTACAGGGAGCGGTTCCCGAGCATCGTGTAGAACTGCGTGCGCTTGCCGGGGGCCTTCGGGTCGGTCAGCGCCGCCGCGAAGCTCTCACCCTCGATGGGGCTCTGCACGTAGCCGTTGATCACCTCGGGGGGCTCGATGCCGAGCAGCGAGTAGATCGTGGGGACGATGTCGACGGCGTGCACGTACTGGTGGCGCACGTCCTTGGACGCCTTGATCTGCTTGGGCCAGGCGACGAACATCATGTCGGAGACGCCGCCTTCGTAGCCGGCCCAGCGCTTCCAGTATGGGAACGGCGTGTCGAACGCCCACGCCCAGCCCGTGTTGTAGTGGTTGTACGCCTTCGGCGTGCCGAGCTCGTCGATGTGGGGCAGCGTGCGCTCGGTCGTCGAGGGCACGCCGTTGAAGAACTCCCACTCGTTGAACGTGCCGTTGGGGCCGCCTTCACCGCTGGCACCGTTGTCGGACATGACGATGATGATCGTGTTCTCGAGCTGATCCGACTCCTCGAGGTAGTCGAGGACCCGCCCGATCCGGTCGTCGTAGTAGGAGATGTAGCCCGCGAACACCTCGGCCATGCGCGCGAAGAGCCGCTGCTCGTCGGCGCTGCACGAGTCCCACGGCCGCACGGTGTCGAGCTGGGGCCAGGGCTGGCCACCGGGTCCCGTGCGCTCCGGCTCACCGTGCGGGTTGATCGGGGAGAGCTCGGTGTCGGCGGGCAGGAGCCCGAGCTCCTGCTGCTTGGCGAGGATCCCGGCCCGGATCGCTTCGTAACCCTGGTCGAACTTCCCCTTGTACTTGTCGGCCCACTCGAGCGGCACCTGATGCGGCGCATGGCCGGCCTGGGGTGCGAGGTACATGAAGAACGGCTTGTCGGGGTCGATCACCTTCGCGTCGCGGATGAACTCGATCGCCTTGTCCGCCATGTCGTCGGCCAGGTGGTAACCGTCCTCCGGCGTCCCCGGGGGATCGATCTGGTGGTTGTCGTGCACCAGGTCGGGGTACCAGTTGTTGGTCTCGCCACCGAGCCAGCCGTAGAAGCGCTCGAACCCGCGTCCGAGCGGCCACCGCCCCTTGTACGCGGCCAGGTTGCATTCCTCACCCGGCGTGAGGTGCCACTTGCCGACGCAGTACGTGTTGTAGCCCTGCTCGGCGAGGACCTCGGAGACGAACCCGTTCTCGAACGGGATCCGGGTCGAGATCCCCGGGAACCCCGACGCGAACTCCGCGATCGTCGCCATCCCGTTACTGGTGGCGTTCCGGCCGGTGAGCAGCGACGCGCGCGTCGGCGAGCACAGCGCCGTGGTGTGGAAGTTCGAGAACGTCACCCCCATGTCGGCGATGCGCCGCATGTTCGGCGTCTCGACCGGACCGCCGAACATGTCCATCGTGGCGTAGCCGAGGTCGTCCCACGCGAGGAACAACACGTTCGGCGCACCCTCAGGTGCCTTCGGCGGGAGATACGGCGCCCAATCCGGTGTCGAGTCTCGGATGTCGAGCTCGATCTTGCCCTGGAAACTCGCTGGCATTGCGTGCTCCTCACCCGATGACCGGCTACGCCACATGAGCGGATGCAGTGCTGCACTCGCCTTCACGGGACACTACCGACTGCCCGTCGGCGTCGGACAGGGCCCAAGGACCCTGCGCGGCTACCGAGTTCGCGCTTCGGGACTAATGGCCCTGGAACGTGGCGACCCATGTGGCTTGATGTAGACATACCTACGAGTTGTTTCGGGAAGGAAGATCACCATGCTGGCAATCTCAACTGGTCTAACGATAGGAGTCATCGCCTTCGCGATCATCTGGATCGCACTGGCGTTCTGGCCGGCTCGGGTGGCCGGCCGCAAGGGCCATTCATTCTTCGGCTACTTCGTGTTGAGCCTCATCTTCTTCCCGTTGGCGATCATCCTCGCCTACGCGGTGGATGACCGTACGCGCACCGTGACCGCCTGACGGCAACTTCCTACTCGAGAAAGAGGGATTCATGACCGCTGACCCGATCGATGAGTTGGGGCCGGTCGACTACCTGGTGGTCGAGTTCCCGGCCGGGGCGAGTCATTTCAGCGGTGAGGTGGCCGGTGAGCTCGCGGCCTTGGTCGAAGCCGGGACCATCCGGGTGCTCGACGTGCTGATCCTCGCCAAGGACGCCGACGGTTCGGTCGAGGCCATGGAGATCGACGACTTCGATGCGCTCGACGAGCTGCGAGTGATCGAGACCGAGATCGCGGAGATCCTCGCCGAAGAAGACGTCGAGCATCTCGCCGCGGCGATGGAGCCGGGCAGCGTGGCCGGCGTGGTCGTCTGGGAGAACACCTGGGCCGCGCCGTTCGCGTCTGCGGCACGCCGAGCCGGCGGCCAGCTCATTGCCAGCGGCCGCATCCCCATCCAAGCCATCGTCGCTTCGCTCGAGGCCGACGAAGCCTGACCGAAGGAGCCTGATATGCCACTGCGACCTGCACGAGCCGCTCGACGCGGCGTCGTCGGTGCCCCGGTAGCGCGCACTGCTGCCGTCGTCGGCACCGCCGTCGTCGTCTCCCACGGTGTCGACCGCCGCCAAGACCGCCGCGAAGACCGCCGCGACCGCCGTTAGGCGCGACGCGAGGGAGCGGGACGAAGCGATGACTTCGGACTCCACGAGCGACACGTCGGCCGCCTCGCGGGACGGTGAGCGTGTCGAAGGCACGCGGCGGCGGCTGCAGAGTCCCGAGCGGTTGGTCGCGTTGAGTGATGGCGTGTTTGCCATCATCCTCACGCTCCTGGTCCTCGAGATCGCGGTCCCGCCCAACCTGTCGCACGACTCGTTGGGGCAGGTCCTCGAGGAGCTCAGGCCCACGGCCGTCGCCTGGGTGATCAGCTTCCTGATCACCGGCATGTACTGGGTCTCACATCGTGATCTCTTCGCCAGGGTCCGCGTCGTGAACCGTGATCTGGTCTGGCTGAACCTGCTGTTCTTGCTGCCGGCCAGCCTCATCCCATTCGCGGCGTCGCTGCTCGGGGAGTACCCGGACGAGGCCAAGGCGCTGCAGATCTACGGGGTCGTGATGATCGCGGTCGCGATCATGCGACTCGTCATGTTCCGGTACGTGGTCCGACGTCCCGCTCTGCTGTTCGCTGACGAGGTCGGCGAGCACCGGGCGATCGGGTTCGCCCTCGGGGCGATCCCCATCGTCGTCTACGGGATCGCAATGGTCGTCGCCGAGGTTCGGCCCTCCGTCAGCGTGTTCCTGTTCTTCTCGGTCCCGCTGCTGTACTTCCTGGCGGTCACGCTGCTGCGTGAACGCAAGGAGACTCGCGACGAAGCCGAAGAGTTCTCCTGAGCGCGAATGGCTACGATCGACTCGCCGGGCGCTTTCGTCAGTTACGACCCGAGCACCGACAGCTGCCCGATTGTCGTGAGTCCGAAGTTCACCGGGTAACCGGGCACCCCGACACGTCGCTCTTCTCTGCGCCCGCGGCTGGTCGAGCAGGACCGCCACGACGAGGGCGAGCAGCTAGTCGGGGGTGAGCTGGTCGATGATGCCGGAGGGGTCGGCCGTCGCCACGATCACCTACACGGGGCGCGGCGGGGTCTTGTACCCCGTTGGTACACCAACAGAACGCGGGACCGCGTCACCCGCGGTCGTTCACGGTCATTCGGAGATGGGTCCTGACCTGCACATTCGCGCGTCGCTCCTGGTCACGAAGTCGGCCGGTACTCCTTGACACAGGAAGGGGTCAGAGGCCCGAGGGTTCTTCGCGCCCGGTCGAGTTCGCACTACTGTCCGGCCGTGCGTCTCGCCCGGGTGATGGCTGCGGTGCTGCTCGCCGCAGGAGTCGGGGCGGCAGCCGGGACTCTCGGGCCCTTCGTGGCGGCACCCGGCGCGGGCGCCGTCCGCGACCCCTGGCGCAGCCTGCTCGCCCGGGTCCCCGCATCGGGCACCTTCGCCGACTTCGTTATCGTCAACGACTACGCCGCGGCGCGAGCCGCGGCCGACCTCACGCGCCACCCCGACCGGATCCACGACCTGCTTGTCCTC
>JALHSW010000115.1 GCA_022865365.1 Acidimicrobiia bacterium
ATGGGCATGTCGATGGGCTTCTTCGACCGCACACGCACCGGACTGCTCGTGTCGCGGATGACGGCCGACGTGGAGGCGCTCCAGGACCTCATCAGCCAGGGGCTGGCAGTGTTCGTGGTGAGCGGCGTGCTCGTGATCGGGACGCTCGTCGCGATGTTCCTCCTGAGCTGGCAGCTCGCGGTGGTTGTGCTGCTGATGAGCCCGATCCTCGTCGTCGCGACGGTGTGGTATCGGCGTGCGTCGAGTCGTGCGTACCTGCGCGTTCGTGATCGAGTCGGCGGGACGCTCACCGCCTTGCAGGAGGGCCTCGCCGGGGTACGGGTCATCCAGGCGTTCGACCAGACCGAGCGGACGGTCGGCGACTTCATCAACACGAGCCGTGAGCAGTACCGCACGAGCGTCGGTGCCGAGCGCATCACCGCGATCTACAACGGGATCATCCAGCTCGTCCAGGGGTTGACGCTCGCGCTCATCGTCGGCCTCGGCGCGTACTTCGCGTCCGACGACGCCGTCACCGTCGGCGTCGTCACCGCGTTCGTGCTGTACCTCAGCAACCTCTACGAGCCGATCCAGCAGCTCTCGCAGGTCTTCAACACGTTTCAGCAGGCCGCGGCCGCGTTGCACAAGCTCTACGGACTGCTCGACACCCCGTTCGATCTCGTCGACCCCGACGCGCCGAGGCAGCTCCCGGCGACCGGCAGCCTCGTCGTCGACCACGTCGGCTTCCGGTACGCCCCGGAGCTCCCGCCAGTGCTGCGTGACGTGTCGCTGGTACTCGAGCCGGGCCGCCGCCTCGTGCTCGTCGGCCCCACCGGCGCCGGGAAGTCGACCCTGGCGAAGCTGATGGCACGGTTCTACGACCCGACCGAGGGCACGATCACCTTCGGGGGCGTGGACCTGCGCGACGTCGGCGAGGCGGTATTGCGCAAGGCGATCGTCGTGATTCCCCAGGAGGGGTTCCTCTTCACCGGGACGATCCGCGACAACCTACGGCTCGCGGCGCCCGGCGCGACCGAGGATCGCATTCGCGCCGCGCTCGACCACCTCGGCCTCGTCGAACGATTCGGGGCCTTTCCCGACGGCCTCGATTCCCGGGTCGAGACGCGCGGCGCCAACTTCTCGGCCGGGGAGCGCCAGCTCGTGTCGGTGGCACGCGCCGCGCTCGTCGACCCGTCCGTCCTCGTGCTCGACGAGGCGACGTCGAGCCTCGACCCGGGGACCGAGCTCCTCCTCGACCGGGCATTGGAGCGCCTCATGGCCGACCGCACCGTGGGCGTGATCGCGCACCGCCTTACCACCGCGGAGCGCGCTGACCTCGTCGCGGTGGTCGACGAAGGCCGCCTCGTCGAGATGGGCACGCACGCCGAGCTGGTCGCGCGCGAGGGCCGGTACGCCGCGCTGTACTCGTCGTGGTCCGGGCGCTTCGGCGAGCGGGGATGAACGGTCTCGCCGGCCCGAGCACGAGCAGCGTGGGAGCGGTACGGTCGCGCCTTGACTCGAAGCAGCCAGGAAAGGTGAAGCACATGGGAGCAGCAGAGAACGCGGCGGCCATCCGGCGTGGATACGAGGCCTTCAACACGGCCGACATGGCGACGCTGACCGAGGTGTTCGACGGGAAGGCCTCGTGGCACACGCCCGGGAAGGGCCCACTCGCCGGCGACAAGAAGGGTCGCGACGCGACGTTCGCCTACTTCGGTGAGCTCGGAGGCCAGACGGCCGGGAGCTTCAAGGCCGAGCTGCAGTACCTGCTCACCGATGACGACGACCACGTGGTCGGCGTGCACCACAACACCGGGGAACGAAACGGCAAGAAGCTCGACGTCAACTGCTGCCTCCTCTTCAAGCTCAAGGACGGCAAGATCATGGACGGTCAGGAGCACTTCGACGACCTGAACGCCTGGGACGCGTTCTGGTCGTAGCCCGGCAGGCGTCCGGTCTGCGCCGGGGCGGTTCTCGACCGGTGCTATGTCTGATCCGCTTGCGGCAGGTCGACGTTGGGTGAACCGAGCGGAGCGTCGCCCTGCTGGGCGTCTCGCAGCATCTTCGCCATCGACTGCAACAGCTTCCAGGCGATCGCTCCGTTGTCGTGCACGAGCGGGCGGAACTCCCAGAACGTGAGTCCGAAGCAGACGAGGTCACCCGAAGCGGTGATCGTTGCCATGCGTGTGCCCTCGTCGATCAGCGCGATCTCACCGAAGTAGTCGCCGGGCTCTAGCGTCCCGCGCTCGGCCCCGCGGATCGAGATCGTCGCGGCCCCGGAGTCGATCAGGAAGAACGCGGCGCCGCCCGAGCCCTCCATGACGACGGTCTCTCCTTCGGCGAAGCGGCGAACCTTGAACAGGCGCGCGATCTGCTCGACCTCGCGCCGGTCGAGCCCGGCGAAGAGGGGCACGCGCTCGAGCGCCTCGGCCGGATCGCCCGTGGCCGGTTCGGGCTCGGCATCCTTCTTGTGGGACGGCCCCGTCGTCATCGCTCGGCACTGGAGTAGGTAGAGCGTGCCGTCGGCGAAGGCCCACTCGACGTCGCGTGCGGCACCGTAGACCTCATCGCACCGGGCCGCGAGCCGGGAGAGCTCGGCGACCTGGTCGTCGTCGAGGCAGGGCTGCTCGACGCGGTCGGCGAGCACCTCCTCCTCGAAGGTGCCGCCCGTCGCCAGGGTGCGGATTGCGATGCTCTTGCGCCCCGGCTTGCGCTCGAGCACCTGGCCCGTGCGGTCGAGCCGGTAGTGGTCGGGGATCACGAGGCCCGCGACGACCGCCTCGCCCAGCCCCCAGCTGGCCTCGATGACGCGCTCGTCGGCGCCGGTGATCGGGTTCTGGGTGAACATCACCCCGGCGGACTCGGGGTCGAGCAGGCTCTGGATGACGACGCCGACGCTCGGGCGCGTGAAGAGACCGACCCGTTGGCGATACGTGATCGCCGAGTCGGAGTTGGCCGACCACCAGACCTCGCGCAACGCGCCAGGCACCTCGGCGGCTGTCGGGACGTTGAGGAGCGTGAGGTGTTGGCCGGCAAAGCTGGCGTCCTTGCCGTCCTCGTCGATCGCGGACGAGCGGACTGCGAACGGTCCGCGCAGTTTGCGCAGAGCCTTGGCGACCTTCGCGATCGCGTGCTGGTCCTCGCCGGCCACTGCCTCCACGACGGGGCCGGCGAGCGCGATGCCCGGGGGAACCGGGAGGCCGTCGCGCAAGGCATCGCCCAGCCCGACCGCCTTCGACCCGAAGACCGAGGTGTCGCTTGCCTTCGCGAGGGGAACGACGTCCTTCACGTGAGTACGGAAACCTCGCCGGCGTCTCCGTCGACGCGCACACGCATCCCGTCAGCGATCCGCTCCGTCGCCTCGCGCGTCCCGACCACGCCGGGGATCCCGTACTCACGCGCGACGATCGCAGAGTGGGAGAGCAGCCCGCCGTTGTCGGTCACGATCGCCCCGAGCAGCGGCAACAGGATGTTGAACGCCTCCGTGGTCGAGGGCGTGACGAGGACGTCACCCTGCTCGATGCGCGCGAACTCCGAGGGCCCCGAGACCAGACGCGCAGGTCCCTCGAAGACGCCCGGGCTCGCGGCGAGGCCGCGCAGGAGGTCCTCTTCGTGCTCGGCCTCGGAGCTCCCGAACAACGAACCGAGCGCGATCCCCGTCGCCCGCATCAGCCGCCCGATGTCGGGAGGGAGCCCGGATGGGTCGGGCGGCGGGTGCGGCGGGTCGCCGAGGAACGGCGGCGCTTCCTTGGCGCTGTGCCCGGCGCGGTAGTCGAATCGTGCCGCCAGCTCCTCGGCCGACGGACCCGACGCATCGGCGACGAGCGAGCACATCTCCCCGAGCTCGGCATCGACGATGTGCTCGGCGTCCTGGATGCGCCCCTGGCTTGCCAGCCGGCGACCGGCCGCGAGCGCGGCGCGCCGCATCAGCCCGGACGCCCAGATGTCGCTGTAGATCCCGCGCTCGTCGCGGAGCCGGTACATGAGGCGGGCCTCCCCGAGCAGCTCGTCGAACTCGCTGCGGTGCTCCTCGGGCACCCGGCTGCGCACGTCGGCGATCTTGTCGTCGACAACGGCGCTCTCGGGGTCGCGCCCCTCGACGGCGACCCGGATCGCCCGGAGCAGCGCGTCGGGCAGCTCGAGCGCGGACGGCTCCGAGATGTCGAAGCCGTCCAGGGGCCGGCATCCGACCAGGTCGAGGTACCCCGCGACGGCCGGCCCGGCGTCGCCGGGTAGCGCTCGGAGTTCGGCGAGGACGCCGGCCGGATCCCCGTCGGAGTGGAGCAGCTCCATTGCCTTCGCGTCCTGCCCGACCGTGGTCGTCAGCCGTACGAGCTCGTCGGACCCACCGGCCGAGACCGGCGCCGCGCCACGCATGAGACCGAGGAGCTCGGCCGGTGCGATCCCGGTCCAGTCGCCCACGTGCGCGAGGAAGTCACCGGTCGGGACCACCGCGCCGGCGGTGTAGCGCATGTGCTGGGCGATCATCGCCTGGTGATGGTCGCGGCAGCGCGCGAGGTACGCGACCAGGTCCTCGTCGGAGAGGGCGTCGGGATCGACCGCCTGGATCTCCCGATGCGCCGCGATCGCGGCCGGCTTGACGGTCTCGTCCCACTCGCGCAGCTGCTCCCGCCAGAGCTTGTCCGCGTAGACCTGCGCCGCGCGCTCGAAGCGCTGGGGGACCTCCGCGTCGGGTGCCGGCACCATCGTGCTGTACGCGAAGCCGTTCACGTATTGCATCTCGAGGCCGTCGATGAGCATACCGTAGAAGCGCGCGAAATCGTTGGTGCCGCGCTTGAACGCCGCGGGATGGGTCTGTACCCAATAGCGCGTCACCGGGCGGGGAAAGTGCACCGGGTCCAGCGCCCAGGATCCCGGGCCGGGTGCCTCGAAGCGAAGCTCGCTCGTCGGGCCTGGGTCGCTCATCGGGGTCCCTCTCGGTCGCGTCTCGGCACTCTCCTGTCGGGGGATTATGGAACCTTTCCGCGGTGAGGCGCAACGGCACGAAGAGATCGAGCGTCGATCAGGGCGCGACGATCGCGGTGAGGGTTCCTCGATGCCCCGCAGGTCGAAGCAGGAGAAGTGGGCGTAGATTCTGCGTGGTGAAGCGCTTCTACGACGACGACGGCTTCGAGTTCGACCGGTTGAATCTGCTCGGGGCCGCGTACCGCGGTCTCACCGACGTCGGCGAGGTCCTCATGACGCTCGACCGGATCCCGAATGCCGACATGGAGGCCTGGGTGCGCGAGTTCGCCGCGCTCGGCGATCGTGTTCAGGGCCTCGCCGAGAGCTGTATGGCCGCGCACCACCCGACGAGCGCCCGGACGGCGTTGTTGCGGGCCTGCAGCTACTTCGCAACGGCATCGTCGAACGCGCCGGGCACGTCGGACCGGGACCGGTTCCAACGCTTGTGGGAACGTCACCGCGACTGCTGGGATCGTGCGACGAAGCTGTTCGAGCCGCCCGTCGAGTCGGTACGGATCCCCTTTGAGGGCACCGAGCTGCAGGGCTATTTCTTCCATGCCCGATCGCCGCACGGGCACGGTCCGGCGACCGGGCCGCGCCCGAAGGTCATCCTGAACAACGGCAGTGACGGTCCGGTGTCGGACATGTGGCTCTTCGGCGGCGCGGCCGCGGTGGAGCGGGGCTGGAACGCGGTGACCCTTCGATGGCCCGGGACAGGGTGCCGGCCTTCATCGCCAACACCTGTATTTCCGGCCCGATTGGGAGAAGGTCGTCACGCCGGTCGTGGACTGGGTACTCGAGCGGCCCGAGGTGGATCCGGCGCGCATCGTGTTGCACGGCATCAGCCAGGCGGGGTACTGGGTGCCACGC
>JALHSW010000116.1 GCA_022865365.1 Acidimicrobiia bacterium
CCCACCTGTCGCGTCACCTTGGCCCAACCCTCCGCGGCGAACGCGGCGGTCTGCTCGTGGCGCGTGTCGACAAGGCGGATGTCGGTCTTCACGCACCCGTCATAGAGCGGGAAGAGATGTCCACCCGAGAGGGTGAACACCGTGTCGACGTCGTGCGCGCGCAGCGTCGACGCCGCGAGGAACCCGCCATCCATCATTCTTTACGCTGCTCCCGCTCCGCTACTTCCACTCGCAGCGCATCCCGCTCCACTCGCACCGCCTCACCCGACTCCCTGCGGTTCACTCGTCGCCTGGCGCACGAACCCATCGACGGCGTCGAACCAGGGCTCGGGGTTCTCGAACTGCGGCGAGTGCCCGGCGTCGGGTACGACCACGAGCGACGCGTCGGGGATCATCGCCGCGATGCGGGTGGCGTCGTCGACGAAGCTCACGTCCTGCTCACCGACGACGACCAGGGTCGGGCACATGATCTGAGCCATCGCTTCGAGCTGCTGCGGTTGCCCGACGATCTCACGCACCACCGTCGCGTACGCGGCGGGTGAGACCTGGGCCCACTTGCGCGCGTTGAACTCGACGTACCCCGGCCGGGTGGCTTGCACCCGCTGATCGGCTTCGGATCCGAGCACATCGGCCTCGTCGAGGAGGATGCGCAGCGCCGTCATCCCGTCGATGAGCGCGACCTCGGCCGCGGCTTCGACCAGGTCCGGGTCGATGCCCTCGGGCGGGCCCGACGACGTGTCCATCAGCACCAGCGCCTCGACCCGGCCGGGGTGCGCGAGCACGAGGCGACGGGCCACCATGCCACCCATCGAGTGGCCCAGCAGGCAGAAGCGTTCGAGACCCAGGGCATCGGCCACCCGAAGCGTGTCGGCGGCGAGCCGGTCCAGCGAGTAGGCGGTCAGCTCGGTCGGGTGGTCGCTCTCGCCATGACCCCGATGGTCGAACGTGACGACCCGGGCATGCTCGGCGAAGCGCGCCACGTGATCCGAGAAGTCCTCCTTGGCCCCGGTGAAGCCGTGGACCATCAGGAACGGCGCGCCGGCACCGCTCGCCTCGACCGCCAAGCTGACGCCGTCGTCGGTCACGACCCGCACCGCTGCTCCCTTGCTCCAAACGGCCGCCGGTCCCACCGTAGAACCCCGGACGCCCCCCACGACGGGACGACCTCGTGGCGACGCCGTACTCTACGGGGATGGCGCACACCCCGACGGCTCCGGCGCGCCGCCACAGCGCCTGGATCCGGTGGGGACGCCTCGCCGTGAGCATCGCCCTGCTGGCCCTGCTCGTGACCAGGATCGAGCCCGACCAGCTCGTGCCGCCGAACCGCAGCCTCCCGGGCACGCTCTTCTTCCTGTGCACGGGCCTCCTCCTTATGGCCCTCAGCTTCGTCGTGGCATCGTGGCGCTGGCAACGGGTGCTCGCCGTGTACGACCAGGCGATCCCCCTGCGGACGTTGCTCAAGCACTACCTCGCGGGGCAGTTCGTCGGGAACGCGATGCCGTCGACGGTTGGTGGTGACGTACTGCGGATCTCCCGCTGCTCCAAGGACACCGGGTCGACCGAGATCGCGTTCGCTTCGGTCGTGATCGAGCGCCTGACCGGGTTCGTCGCCCTCCCGCTGCTGATCTTCGTCGGCTTCGCCGCCCGTCCCGACCTCCTCGGCGCGGGTCGGTCCTGGCTCGCGATCGCCACCGCCGTCGCGAGCCTGCTCGTACTTGGCCTGATCCTGCTGCTCGCGGCGAGCCCGCAACTCGCCGGCCGCTACGTGCACCGGGCCAACTGGACGCGCTACTTCGGCATCGTGCACGTCGGGATCGACCGGCTGCGCCGCGATCCTCGCGACGCCTCCGCTGCCCTTGGTGCCGCGGTCGCATACCAGCTGACGGTCGTCGCCGCGGTCTACTGCGCCGTACACACCATCGGGCTCACGATCCCGAACGGCGCGGTCCTCGCGTTCATCCCCGCGGTGGCGATCGTGCAGGTGATCCCGATCTCGGTCGGTGGGCTCGGCGTGCGTGAGGGAATGCTCGTCCTCCTCCTGCACCCTCTCGGCGTCCCGACCGGTCAGGCCGTCGCGGTCGGTCTCCTCTGGTACGCGATGACGCTGCTCGTCAGCCTCGCCGGCGCACCCGCGTTCGCGATCGGCCACCACGGGAAGCACCGGCACGTGACGGCGTCGGCCGACGGGTCATGAGCGTCGCCGAGGTCCCCCAGGCCGATCCGCCGCGGCTCCGCCGTCGCAACTGGCGCGGTGCGCGCAAGCTCAGCGACGGGACCGTCCTCTACTGGTGGGCCGAGATCACCTTCATCCTCGTCTTCTACTTCGTGTACTCGACGATCCGGAACTCGAACCAGGGCAGCCCGTCGATCGCGCGCAAGCACGCCTACCAGCTCATCGAATGGCAGCAGGCCCTCGGGATCAACCACGAGCACGCGCTGCACCGCTGGGCACTCGACATCCGACCACTCATCATCGCGAGCAACTACTTCTACGGTTCGCTGCACTTCGTCGTCACCAGCGGCGTCATGATCTTCCTATACCGGAAGTTCAGCGACGACTACCCGCTGTGGCGCAACGCGATCGCGATCGCCACCGCGATCGCGTTGATCGGCTTCGCGTTCTGGCCGCTCATGCCGCCGCGGCTGCTACCCCACCACTTCGGCTACATCGACACGCTCGACAAGTTCCCCACGTTCTGGTCGTTCAAGCGCGGCGCCGTGAACAAGATCTCCAACCAGTACGCCGCGATGCCGAGTGTGCACTGCGCGTGGGCGCTCTGGTGCGCGTGCGCGCTCGTCCCGCGGCTCAAGCACACCTGGGCCAAGGTGCTCGCGATGCTCTACCCCGTGGGCACCGTGACCGCGATCGTGCTCACCGCCAACCACTACTTCCTCGACGCGGTCGGCGGCTTCATCGCGCTCGGCATCGGGTTCCTGATCGCCCGCACGTTCACGCGAGCGGGCCGCGGGACACCGATCCCCTCCGAGCCGACATCGCTCCCACCGCCCGACCCGGTCGCCGTCTGACGCCCGACGCCTGAAGCCCGACGCCTGAAGCCTGAAGCCTGACGGATGAAGCTCGATCACGTCGCGCTCGCGACGCGCGACGCCTCGGGTCCACTCGACGTCCTCGTGGGCGAACTCGGTGGCCTCGTGCTCTCGGGGGGTCATTCGGTCGGCTTCCGCCCGATGCAGGTGTTCCTCGGCGACGCCACCGGGGGCATGAAGGTCGAGCTCTTGGAGCCGTGGGAGCCCGAGCGCAACGACTTCCTCGAGCGGTTCGTCACCCGCCATGGTGCCGGCCCCCACCACCTCACGTTCAAGGTTCCGGATCTCGCCGCGACCATCGAGGGCCTGCGGACGGCGGGGTACTCGCCCGTCGGCGTCGACCTCACCGACCCACAGTGGCGCGAAGCCTTCCTCGCGCCGAAGGAAGCGCACGGGACCGTCGTGCAGCTCGCGGAGTCCGACGCGCCGTTGACGAGCCCCCTCGAGGAGTACCGGTTCGCCGCGGAGCACGGCTCGGGCGGTGATCCCGTCTGGTGGCCCGAACCGCCGCGCCGCGCCGCGGCGCCCGCGTTCCTCCGCCGCGTGGTGCTGCGGACGCCGTCGTTGCCGGCGGCCCTCGACTTCTTCGCCGGACTCCTCCACGGCGAGACCGTCGCCAGCGGCCACGACTGGACCGAGCTGGCGTGGCCCGGCGACGGGCATCTGCGCATCGAGGAGCGGCCGGGCGCAACGCCGGGGATCGACCGTCTCGAGCTCGAGGGGACCGGACCGCGCCGCGAGCTCGTGGTTGCCGGCGCGCGCCTCGTGATCCAGCCAGCCTGATCGAGCCGGCCGGATCAGTGGCGCCGGCCTGATCAGGCCCGAGAACGCCGCTTCTCTCTGCGCCGGAAGAAGAACCAGCCTGCAGCGAAGCCGACCAACCCGGAGAGCGCGATCACCACGACGAGCGAGACGTGGACCGTGGTGAAGACGAGGTCGATCGGGACCTGCCTGCGGTTGAGGATCGCGACGAGCACGAGCACCCCGATGAGGACCAGCCCGACGATGTGTCGCGCGGTCGGACGTGCCTTGCGGCGGCCGACGTCGTCGGCGCGAACGGTCGACTCGCCGTCACGGATGATGTCGTCACTCACGGCAGTCCTCCTGGCTCGATGACACGGCCTCGCTCGGCGATGCCACGACCTTATCGGCGGGCCATGGTCAGACCGCTCGGTGCCCACTGGTCCGCGACGACGCCGAGCACGCTCTCGCGCACCGCGAGGTCGGCGAGCGAGAGTCGGGTGTCGCGCGCGACCACCAGCGCGAGGCGCCGCGGCGGCATCCCCGCGATAGCGGCCGTCCGCACGCCGTGCAGCTCGGGGGGCAGCGCGGTCTCGGGGAGGATTGATGCGCCCGCGCCCGCGGCAACGAGATCGGCGATGAGCCGGATGCCCTCGACCTCGACCACGACCGGGACGGACAGGCCCTGCTGGGCCGCCGCCGCCTCGACCTCGTGCCGGAGCGGGTTCTCGGTCGGTGGGAGGACGAGGCCGAGCTCGAGCACCGCGCCGAGCGGCACGGGCGGCTCGGGGAGCACCGCTCCCGCCGGGACCACCGCGACGAGCGCCTCCTCGAGCAGCGGCTCCGCCCGCAGCCGTGGATGGGTGACCGGTTCGGTCACCACCGCCTGGGCCAGATCGCCGTCGGCGACCTCGCTGACGAGCCGTTCCGAGGCCGCCTCCTGGACGCGCAGGCGGATGCCCGGGGCCCGGGCCCGGAGCTCGGCCACAACGGGCGGCACGACCCAGCGGCTGGCCGTACCGACGATGCCGAAGCTGGCCTGGCCCACCTCGAGGCCAAGGACGGCGGCCAGATCCACCCGCATCGCCTCGATCTCACGCCGGATCCGCCGGGCCCGGTCGAGCACCACGTCGCCGCACTCCGTCGGGAGCGCGCCTCGGCGGCTCCGGACCAGCAGCGAGGCCCCCAACTCGGCCTCGAGCTGGCGAACCTGCTCGGAGACGTTGGATTGCGCAGTCGAGAGGGCATCGGCCGCACCCGTGAAGGACCCTTCCTCGTCGATGGCCAGCAGGGTGTCGAGATGGCGAAGCTCCATGGCCCGAGGTTACCATCGGTCTACTCGATGGTAACGATCACTTCTACCTGTTGGACAGATTCGCCGACAGGGTGCACCATGGCAGCCAGGTCAGCGTCCGGGAATCGGAACCCCCCTTCCGACTCCCCGGGCGCTGCTGTTCTCGTCCGCAGAGTGCAATCGGAGCGTCGCCGTGGCCGCAGAAACGGTCTCCAACCTGATCTTCACCGGGCCCCTGGCCTGGACCGTCGACGCCGCGTGCGTCGGGCAGACCGATCTCTTCTTCGCCCCAGCCGGCGAGCGTCCCGAGACCCGTATCCTGCGCGAGGCGCGCTCCCGCGCGATCTGTCGCAACTGCGAGGTCGTCGCGCCGTGTCGTGACTGGGCCCGCTCGATGCGCGAGTACGGCTTCTGGGGCGGCGAGTCCGAAGAGGAGCGCGCCGCAGCCGGGTACCGCGTCGACATGCCGGTCGGCCGCGTCGCCCGCTACCCCAAGGGTGACGGCCAGCCCGTCAAGCCCCGCGAGTCCCGCGTCGCGTAACCCGCGATCCTTCGCTCGCTTCGCTGCGGGCACCGCGTCGGTAACCTTCCCCGGCGTGGCTGACACACCCGAAGGCGTCGACCTCGAACGGCTCCAGCCGTGGTTCATCGAGCACGTCGACGGAGCCGGTGAGGGGCCGCTGACCGCCGAGCTCATCGCGGGTGGGCGCTCGAACCTCACGTACGCGATCTCCGACGGTTCGCGCGAGTGGGTGCTGCGCCGACCTCCACTGGGCCACGTGGTCGCGACCGCACACGACATGGGCCGCGAGTATCGGGTCCTCGCCGGACTCGCCGACACCGACGTTCCCGTCCCCGAGGTGTTCGCGTTCTGTGACGACGCCGAGGTGAACGGCGCGCCCTTCTACGTGATGGAGCGCGTCGACGGCCGCATCCTGCGCACACCAGAGGACATGCTCTCGATCACGCCCGACGACGCTCGCCGCTGCAGCAACGAGCTCGTCGACGTGCTCGCGCGGCTCCACTTGGTGGACTACGAGGCGGTGGGCCTCGGCGACTTCGGACGTCCCGACGGCTTCCTCGCACGCAACGTGGCCCGGTGGGGGACGCAGTGGCAGGCGAACAAGACGCGCGAGCTGGCCTCGGTCAACGAGCTCGCGCGCCGGCTCGACGCTGCACTCCCCGAGTCGGGACCGCCGTCGATCGTCCACGGTGATTACCGACTCGACAACACGATGCTGGCCAACGACGACGCGAGCCACGTCGTCGCGGTGCTCGACTGGGAGATGTCGACGCTGGGCGATCCACTCACCGATCTCGCGCTCTTCCTCGTCTACTGGGGTGGCGGCTCGGGCCCGGCCATCGCTTCCAGTCAGACCCTCAGCTCGGTGCCGGGCTTCCTCACTCGCGACGAGGTCATCGCCAGCTACGCCGAGCAGTCAGGTCGCTCCGTCGAGCACCTCGACTTCTACATCGTGTTCGCCATGTACAAGCTGGCCGTCATCCTCGAGGGCATCAACGCCCGCTTCCTCATGGGCAAGACCCTCGGTGAGGGATTCGGAGCCATGGGCGAGATGGTGGTCGAGCTCGTCGACGCGGCCCTCGCGGTTGCGGACCAGTCGCCCGATCCGCGCCTGCACCGCTGACGGTCATCGCACGTTGAGCACACCTCACCGCGTCACGGCACCCGAGGTCGCCGCCGTCGCGCTCGGTGGGGCGATCGGCGCGACGTGCCGCTACGGCGCACTGAGGATCTCACCCGTGACCCCCGAGTCGTTCCCGGCGACGATCCTGGTGGTGAACCTGGTCGCGTCGGCGCTCCTTGGCGTGCTGCTCGCGATGCTCGATGATCGGCGCGGGGCGCTCCCGAACCGGCCCGTCGTTCGCGCGTTTCTCGTTGCCGGCGTCGTCGGAGCGCTCGGGACGCTGTCGGCCGTCGCAGTCGACATCGCGCGCCTCCTCGCCGAGGATCGGACCGGCACCGCGGTCGGGTATGGCGTCGTCACGCTGGTGGCGTGCACGGGCGTGCTCGTCGTCGGCCTGACCGCCGCCGGCTGGCGACCCGCGTGGCACACGATGCCCGAGGAGGACGAGCTGTGATCTGGCTCGGGGTCGCGTGCGCAGGAGCGGCAGGGGCGAGCACCCGCTTCGTGATCGAGCGCGTCGCGCGCGACCGTTTCGGCAACGAGTTCCCGTGGGCGCCATGGGGGATGAACACCGTTGGTTCGTTCGCGCTGGGTGCCGTCGTGGGGCTCGCCGTCGCGCAGGGTCTCTCCCTCGACGCCGCCGCGGTCATCGGGACCGGCTTCGTCGGTGCCTTCACCATCGTGGGCCCGCTCACCTTCGACTCGCTCCGCCTCGCGCTCCAAGGCCGGCGAGTGGCCGCGCTGGTGAACTCCGTCGGTGCGCTCGTCGCGTGCACCGGCGCGGCGGCGCTCGGTCTTGCGATCACGGGAGCGATCTGACCTACGCCGGCCTGCACGAAGGCGCTCCGCCGGAACGGACTCGATCCAAAGCGCTCTCGCTCGTGCGCCGGGCCAGCCTTCGGCCGTATTCGTGAGAATGACGTGATCCGGTTGGTCGCGCGCACGGACAGCGGTGGGCGATCATGGCCGACGTGGACGGCGACCGATGGATGAGGGTCACGGGCTCGTGCCGCATCGACACGGGCGAGCTGGAGTGGCGGGCGACCCGGTCCGGCGGCCCCGGCGGGCAGCACGCCAACACGTCCGACACCAAGGTGGAGGTGCGCTTCGACGTGGCATCGTCACCGTCGCTCGGCCCCCGCCAGCGGGCCCGGCTGCTCGAGCGCCTCGGGCCCGTCGTGCGGGTCACCGTCTCGACCTCACGCTCCCAGGCGCGCAATCGTGAGCTGGCCCTCGAGCGGCTGGCCTCACGCCTGGCGAAGGCGCTCAAGGTCGAGACGCCCCGCCGACCGACGAAGCCGTCGAGATCGGCTCGGAGGAAGCGGGTCGAGAACAAGCGCCAGCGCGGGGCCCGCAAGCGTGATCGCGGTCGGCCCGACTGGGACGACTGAGGGCGGCGCCCCGGACGTGGCGCCTCATACGTGGCGCCTCATACGTGGCGGGAGATGTAGCCGCGCTTGCGGAACAGGGAGAACATCCTCGTAAAGAACCAGACCGAGAACAGCGACAGCACCACCGCACCGATCGCGGCGATCCCGACCTCGCCCCACGGCAACGGCTCCCCGTCGACGAGCGCGTGCGTGGCCGCGAACACGTGCGTCGTCGGCAAGGCCAGGGCGATCGGCTGGAGCGCCGCGGGCAGCGCGTCGACCGGGTAGAAGATCCCAGAAAGCGGCAGCAACAGCGCGATGAACCCCCAGGTGAGGATCTCCGCACCCTGGCCGAACCGCATGATCAGCCCGATCACGATCAACGCGACCGCCCACCCGACGATGATCAGGATCGCGACGAGTGGGATCAGCGCCAGCCCGAGGCTCGTGATGTTGAACGCGTAGAACGCAAGCGCCACGAGCGACACGAATCCGACGCCCATGACGAGCTTCGCGAGCCCGAACAGGGCCGTGCCGGCGCCGTACTCGAGCTCGGTCATCGGAGTGACCATGAGGTTGAGCAGGTTGCGTGACCACGTCTCTTCCAGGAAGCCCGTCGCCACGCTGATCTCGGCTTGGAACACCACATGGAACAGGATGATCCCGGCCAACAGGAATGCCGCTCCGGCCGCGGCACCGTCGGTCTGGCGACCGAAGTAGACGCCGATCGATCCGAACAGGACCGCGTCGACCACCGGCCAGACGACGACATCGAACCATCGTTGCGGCGCACGCCACAGCGCGTAGCTCTGACGCCGCGCGATCGCCAGGACCCGGTCGCGGTTCACGGCACTTCCTTCTCGATGTCGGCGCCCCGGAGCGCGCTGCCGCCGGCGGCGAGGTGCAGGAACACGCCTTCGAGATCGTCGCGCCCGAAGCGGGTCGCGACCTCCTCGGCGGTACCGTCGGCGACGACTCGACCGCCGGAGATGAACACGACACGGTCGCAGAGGCGCTCGACCTCGGTCATGTTGTGACTGGTGACGAGCAGCGCCGTGCCCTCGTCGGCGCAGAGGCGCTCGAGCCCCGTGCGCACACGCAACGCGACATCGGGATCGAGCGACGCGGTCGGCTCGTCGAGGACGAGGAGACGGGGCTGGTGCAGCGTCGCCTTGACGATCCCGACGAGCGTTCGCTGGCCCGACGACAGCTCGTTCCCCATCGCCTTGGCGAGGTGGGCGATGTTGAAGCGGTCCAACCCGGCTTCTACCACCGGGGTCGGATCGCGGAGCCCGTAGAGGCGGCCGAACAGCTCCAGGAACTCGACCACGCGGATGCGCTCGGGAAGTGGCAGGTAGCCGGCGGCGAAGCCGACCTCTTCCATGGCGCGGCTGCGCTGCTTCGGGAGCCGGAAGCCGGAGATCTCGACCGCGCCGCCGTCGGGCGTGATGACGCCGAGCAGCATCATGAGGGTCGTCGTCTTGCCCGCGCCGTTCGGACCGAGGAGCCCGACCCGTTCGCCCGCGTCGACGCGCAGTGAGACGCCGTCGACGGCGCGGACCCGCTTGTACTGCTTCACGAGTCCGGTCGCCTGCAGGATGGGCGCGCCGCATACCGGGTCGGACGTGGACACGGAACGAGTCTCGCATGCGGATCGCGCCCGACGCAGCGGGCTTTCGCGACGGGCGCGCCCAACCCTCGCCACCAGGCAGACTGTCGACTCGTCGACCGACTCTGTAGGCCCGACCGGGTGGGGCTCGACCGAGTGGCCTGATCGAGGTGGAGGGCGAATGGGAGTGTTCGACGGCGTCGAGGTGGTAGAGCTCGCCGGGCTCGTCGCCGACGCCGGCGAGCTCGCGTCGCTCCGCGGCGCCGGAAGCGAGCAACATGCCGGTGGGTAGGGTGGTCGCATGAGTAACGGGCTCGTGTGGGAGCAGGCGCTCGAGCCGCTGCGACGTCCCGTGCTCGTGGCCGGCTTCGAGGGATGGAACGACGCCGCCGATGCTGCGTCGGCCGCGGCGTCGTGGCTCACCCAGCACGGGTCGACGGACGCCGCACTGGTTGCGTCGATCGATCCCGAGGAGCACTTCGACTTCCAGTCGCGCCGACCGCAGGTCGAGCTGGTCGCCGGCGTCACCCACAAGATCACCTGGCCCGAGAACCTCTTCTCGGTGGTGCGGCTCGAGGAGCGTGACCTCGTCGTACTGCGGGGCATCGAGCCGAGCTACCGCTGGCGCTCGTTCTGCGGTGCGGTGCTCGAGGTCGCCGTGGTCGCCGGCTGTGAGCTCGTCGTCACGTTCGGGGCCCTCCTCGCCGACGTGCCGCACACGCGCACGGCCCGGGTGACCGGCGCATCCACCGACCCCGAGCTCGTCGAGCAACTCGGCCTCACACCGTCGCGCTACGAAGGTCCCACCGGCATCGTCGGTGTGCTCCACGACTTCTGCCGCGAGCAGTCGGTGCCGTCGGTATCGCTCTGGGCTCCGGTCCCGCACTACCTCGCGGCCCCCCCGAACCCCCCGGCGACGCTCGCGCTCCTCGACCGGCTGGGTGCACTCTGCGGGCTCACCCTCGATCTCGCCCGCCTCGAAGCTACGGTCGCGTCCTGGCGCGAGAAGGTCGACGAGGTCGCGGCCGCCGACGACGACGTACGCGGGTACGTCGCCACGCTCGAAGCACGCTTCGACGAAGACGACGACTCCGACACGTCCTGGGGGGCGAGCCTCCCGACCGGCGACGAGCTCGCAACCGAGGTCGAGCGGTTCCTGCGCGAGCAGCGCGGCGACGCCTGAACCGGCGCCAGGTGTGAGCCGGATTCGCGAGCAGATCGACATCGAAGCGGCGCCCGAGGACGTCTTCGCGTTCTTCGACGATGTCGCAAACGCCGGGGTGCTCGTCCCCAGCCTCGTCGCGCTCACGTCGGTCGAGGCGCTCCCCAACGGTGGGCGACGGGTCGAGTACACGACGCGGAACAAGCACGGTGAGATCGTCGCGGCGAGCAGCGAGCATCTCGAGTACGACGCGCCGCACCGAACGGTGACCCGCGGTCAACAGTCCGGCATCGGCACCGTCTCGACGCGCCACTTCGTCCGGACCACCGGCAGAGGTACGCGCGTCGTCGCCACCATCGAATGGTCGGTGCCGGTGAAATACGTCGCGGCGCTGATCACCTCGCCGTTGCGCCGTCCACTCCGCCGCTCGCTGCGCCACAGCCTCGGCGCGGCGAAGGCCGCGCTTGAATCCGGACCTGCGTCGCTCAGCTCCAACTAGGAAGGTGAGAGACGCATGCAGAGTCAGTCGAGCAGGTCGTGCGCAACGGCTTCCCAGAGCGCCTCGGAGAGGCCGAGCGAGTCGACGTCGACCCGCTCGTCGTTGCCGTGGAACATCGTGGCGTAGTCCTCGAAGCTCAGGTTCTGGCTGAACAGCCCGAAGCCGTACCCGACGGACCCGGCGCGCCGGAAGAATCGGTTGTCGGTGCCACCCACCATCAGGAACGGCACCAGCGCCGAGCCCTCGACCAGCCGACCGGTCACCCGGGCGAGCGAGTCCCACAGCGGGGTGTCGATCGGCGAAGCGGTCGATGGGTCGTCGTTCGACTCCAGCTCCACACGGTCGGCAAGGTCGCCGAGAACGTCGTCGAGCATGGCGCGCACCTCGTCGCCGGTCTGGCCGGGCAGCGTGCGAATGTCGATCTCGAGCTCGACGACATCGGGGATCACGTTCGTCTTCGTGCCCCCGTGCATGACGTTGGGCGAGAACGTGGTGTGGGTGCACGCGTGCACCAGACGCGACATGCCCAGCGGCAGCTCGCTCAACGATTCCCGCAAGCCGTCGGGGTCGAGGAACGCGGCTGCGATCTCGGGCGGGTAGTGCATCCCCTCGACGAACTTGCGCCATACGTCGTGGATGGTGGTGTCGGGCTGGTAGTCGTGGAGTCGTCGCACGATCTCGGCCGCCGTCACGACCGCGTTGTCGGTGCGGAATGGTTGCGACCCGTGGCCGGGCGTCCCGTGGATCCGCATCTTCGACCAGAAGGTGCCCTTCTCTGCGGTGAGGACCGGGAGCCGGATGCCTTCCGGTGACGGCATCTGGTAGCCGCCCGACTCCGTGAGCACGTAGTCGGCGAACACGGCGTCGCGCTCGTGCTCGACGAGGTACTTCGCGCCCCAGGTGCCCAGCGCCTCTTCGTCGGCGACCGCCAGGTAGATGAGCGTGCCCTTCGGGGTGAAGCCCGACTTCGCGAGGTTGCGGAACGCGACCGCCTGCGACGCGGTGATGTTGAGCATGTCGACCGCACCGCGGCCCCACACGAAGCCATCGACGAGGTCGCCGGAGAACGGGTCCCGGCTCCAGCCGTCGGGGTTGACCGGAACGACGTCGGTGTGCCCCATCAGCAGGAGGCTCGGCGCTTCTGGGTCGGAGCCCTCGATGCGCGCGACCAGGCTCGCACGGCCGGGCTGGGGCTCGAAGCGCTCGACGTCGAGTCCGGTGTCGCCCAGGAACTGCTGGAGCAGGTCGACGCTGCGGATCTCCGCGCCGGACGCGATGCGCCCGTCGTTCACACACGCGTTGCGAATGAGCTGCTGGAGCAGATCCGTGCTCTCCGCCGTGGTGTCGATCGCCATCAGGCGCCCACCATCGTCCACGTCCTCGTCGGATCCAATCGCCGCATGCGACGACGGTAACGCCTCGGCAAAGCTCTGGCTACGCCGCCGGCGCCGCCCGGTACATGAGGGTGCCGTCGGTCGCTTCCCAGCGCTCGGCATCGCCCGCCAGGACCATGTGCTCGAGGTGGGCGAACGTCTCGCTCTCGGCCATCACGCCCCAGTGCTTCTTGGGGAAGATCTCGTGAGAGATGTCCTGGACGGTCGCGGGACCGATCGCGTTCGATGCATCGCGGATGAACAGCATCCGCTCCTCGTGGTGCTCCTTGATCGCGTCGACTCGACCGGGAACGTCGTCGAACGGATGCCCGTGCGCGGGCAGCCCGAGCTTGACGCCGTCGAGCGCCGCGACGAGATCGAGCGTCTGGAGGTACGACCTGAGCGCGTCGGCGCCGTTGCCCACGCCCGAGATGTGCGGCGTGATCGACGGCAGCACGTGATCGCCCGAGAGGAGCAGCCCATGCTCGGGGTCGTAGAGACACAGGTGGTCCACGGTGTGCCCCGGCGTGTGGATCGACACCCACTCGCGCCCCGCGAGCTGGATGCGCTCGCCGTGCACCACCCGCTGGCTCGGGTTCGGCGGGCGGAAGAGCATCCGCATCGCACGGATCTTCATGCGCCTCGTCAGCTTCGGGATCGGGTGCTTGGTGCCACCCCACGGCGTCTCGCCGCCCCACGGCACCGACTGCGCCTGCGTCTCGGTGGTCGGGTTGTCGCGGAGCGGGTCGCCCTCGTAGTCGTCGGTGTGATCCGCGATGGTCGGGATCTCCTCGCCGCCGATGTCGAGTGCCTGCGCTGCGGCCGCGGCGATGCGCTCTGCCTCGGCCTGCTCCTCCTCGGTGGGGAGATGGTTGCGACGGTTCGTCTCCTCGAGCGACCACGTGGTGAACGCGCGGTGCGCAACGAGGTTCGCTCCGGCTTCCTTCTTGATGCGCCCGGCGCCGCCGAAGTGGTCGGGGTGCGAGTGCGTGACGATCACCGTGTGGATGTCCTGCACGCCGAAGCCCGCTTGCTTCAATCGCTGCTTGAGCGCCTTCCACGACGACGGGCCGGGGAGGCCGGGGTCGACGACAGCAAGACCGTTGTCGTCGAGCAGCCCGTAGGTGTTGACGTGGCCGAGCCCGGGCATCCAGATCGGGAGCTGCATCCGGATGACGCCCGGCGCGACTTCGACGACCTCTTCGGATGCAGGATCTTGCTCCTGCTTGTGAGGCCTGGGCCTGGGTGCCGCATCCTGCTCGCCGTGCTCGGCAGGGATCGGGTCACCCGGCCGCCCCCGTGTGGCGGTCACGAACTCACCTTACCGGCTGGGTCAGGCCTCGTACGCGTACGGGGCGAGCTTCGGCCAGGGACGGGCCTCTTCCAGCACCGCGCCTGCGGCGAGACACGCGAGGTCTTCGTGGCGGCTCGCGACGACCTGGAGCGCGACGGGGAGACCGTCGACGAGACCAGCAGGGATGCTCGCGGCGGGCTGACCGCTGAGGTTGAACGGCGCGGCGAACGCTGCCGACATCCCGAACAGCGTCACCTGCTTCCCGTTCACCTCACCGACGAGCTCGCCCTCGGCCGCGAGTGCGGGCTTGGGGGTCATCGGCGTGAGCAGCAGATCGATCTGCCCCCAGATCGCAGCGAGCACGGTGAGCAGCTCGTGTCGGCGACGGATGGCCTTCCCGAGCACGTCGGGGCGGAGATGCGAGAACGACTCGTACTGCAAGCGACCGACGACGCTCAGCTCGTCGAGCCGGTCCTTCACGTCATCCGCGTGGAACGACATGTCATCGACGGTGGAGAGGACGCCCCACGAGCTCCCCGGCTTCGGCAGCTCGACCCTCACGTCGACGAGCTCGAGCCCCGCTGCCTCGACGAGCGCGTGCGCGAGCTCCTCGGCTCGCGCGGCGGGCCCGGGCTCGGACTCCGCGAACCCGACCGACGTCACGAACGCGGCGCGCAAACCGTGCAGGCGCCCGGCCGCGGCTCCCGATGCCAGCTCGTCCTCGTAGGGAACCGGGGGCTTCGGGAGCGACGTCGGGTCGGTGAGGGTCGGGCCCGAGATCACGTCCAGGTAGCGTGCCGCGTCGCGCACCGAGCGGACCACGGGTCCGCGCACCGGATTCAGCGACGACGGGAACGGGCCGGGGCCCCGACCCGAGCGCCCGAACGTGGCCTTCATGCCGAAGAGCCCGCTGTAGGCCGCGGGGATGCGAATCGATCCGCCGCCGTCACCACCGGTGCACGCGGGGAACAGGCCCGCCGCGACGGCCGCGGCCGAACCGCCCGACGAGCCCCCCGGCGTCTTCGTGAGGTCCCATGGGTTCCGGGTGATGCCGTGCAGCGGTGTGTTGGTGAAGCTCACCGTGCCGAACTCCGAAGCGGTCGTCAGCCCGGTGATCACCGCGCCGGCGGCCCTCAGCCGCGCCACCTCGGTGTCGTCGCACGTCGCGATCCGGTCGGCGTAGACGAGCGAGGCGTGCGTCTCGGGCCATCCACCGACCGACGCGAGCTCCTTCACCCCGATGGGCACACCCGCGAGCGGGCCGGGATCACGGCCCGCGGCGATCTCGGCGTCGATCTCCTCGGCGCGTGCGCGCGCTGCGTCGGCGTCGAGATGACAGACGCTGTTGAGCTGCGGATCGAGTCGCTCGATGCGATCGAGGTGCGTGTCGAGCACGTCGCGCGCGGAGACGGCGCCACGACGCACGTCGTCGGCCAGGACGTGCGCGTCACGCTCCCAGAGCTCGGTCACTCCTCGCTCGCTTCGAGTCGCTCGGCGGCGAGCTTCGACAGCTCGGAGAACGAGTCGTCGATGCCCACTTCGAGCACGTCGAGGTCGGGCCACAGGTCGCGGTCACCGAGGAGGCCGAGGTGGAGCTGGCCGCAGTACGACAGGATCGCCACACCCAGGTTGAGGTTCCTCGCGAGCGGCACCATCGGGTACGCCTCCAGCATCCGCGCGCCCATGCAGTAGAGCGGCGTCTGCGGACCGGGAACGTTGGTGCAGACGAGGTTCACGAGCCGCTGGTGATGCACGAGGCGTGCCGCGAGTCCCAGGAGGGTCGGAGCGGCGTACTCGGTGATCCCGAGCAGCGCGGCCGCGCCGACTGCCTGCTCGCGCTCCTTGAGCTCTGCGGTCGTCGCGGAGATCGTAGCCAGCCGCTCGAGTGGATCCGGTACACCCACCGGGATGGGCACGAACATCGCCGAGACGCGGTTGCCGAGCTGCATCTTGTGGCTGTCGTCACGAACCGAGACGGGACAGAACACCTTCAGCACCAACTCGGGGTGCAGCTCCCCGCGCGTCTCGAGAAGCCGCGCGAGCCCGCCACCCACGCCGGCGAGGATCACGTCGTTGATGGTGCCACCGAACGCGCGACGCACCTCCTTCACGTCGTCGAGTGACTCTCGCACCAGCCCGAAGCGCTTGCTCCGCCCGACGACCGGGTTGTTCAGCGACACCTTCGGCGCGACGAGCCCTCCTTCGGTGAGGGTGGCCAACGACCGAGCGAGCTCGCTCACGCGATCGGCCGCCCAACGCGGCACCTCGGCGGCGCGGCGCGTGGCGTTCGCGACGGCCTGCGGCCCGGCGACCAGGTCCTTCACCGAGTCGATCAGCAGGCGCGCCGGAGGCGGCGGCGGCTCGGGCTGCCACTCCGGCGCGTCGAGGATCGTCGGCTCGGGCGTGAAGTCGAGCAGCACCGTGGCGACGTCGACACCCGAGACCCCGTCGACCATGGCGTGGTGCGTCTTCTGGATCATCCCGATGTGACCGTCCTCGACGCCCTCGACGAACCACAGCTCCCACAGCGGCCGGCTCCGATCGAGCAGCTGGGCCTGCACCCGCTCGAAGAGCGCGAGAAGCTGGGCGCGCGTGCCGGGAGCGGGGAGCGCGGTGAGGCGGACGTGGTAGCCGATGTCGAAGCGGTCGTCGTCGATCCAGATCGGCTCGCCGGCCTCGAGCGGCACGTGCTGGACCTTCTTGCGGAAGCGCGGGATGAGGTGGAGCCGTGAGGCAATGAGCTCGCGGACGTCGGCGAGTCGGAAGCGGCCATCGGGACCGACGAGCGGCCCCGCCTCGAAGACCGAGAGCGCCCCCACGTGCATCGGCGTCTCGAGCCGCTCCAGGCGCAGGAAGCTCGCGTCGAGGCCGGTCAGCCGGTCATAGGTCACCCGCGCAGGCTAGGCGGAGCGGCGCGGAAAGGAAACGGCGCCACCCCGCCAAACGCTCAGGCCTCACCCGAGCGCCCCGTCAGGTCTCGCTCGGGCACCCGATCAAGGCCTCGCTCAGGCGTCCGATCAGGCGTCCGATCAGGCGTCCGATCAGGCGTCCAGCGACGGCCGGGGCCGACGGCCGCGCGACGCGAGCAGCGCGCCGATGCCGACCGCAGCGGCACCGAGGATGCCCAGCACCGTGGTCCCGGAGCCGGTGCGGGGCAGCGTCGGCGGCGGCGGCGACTGCGGCGGCGACTGGGGAACGACCTCGCCGAGCACCGGAGGGGGGCTCGTGGGCGGAGTGGTGGGCGGGCTCACCGGGGGCGCGTACCGGTAGCAGACACGCACCGACGCCGAGGCGAACGTGTGGATCTGGGCCTCGATGTTCCCGCCGCCGCCCATGAACGTCTCGCCGATCACCGTCGACACGTGGAAGGCGAGCGTGCCCGGCCCGGTGAACGCGCCGAGCACGCCCGGGTCGGTGCTCGCGACGGGCGCCGCGGCGGCGTCCTGGGCGGTCGACGGCTGCGCGACCGCGCTGGGGCCGGCGAAGTCCAGCACGCCGTCGAACGCGGCGAGCGTCTGCATCGGCACACGCTCGATCGTGCCGGCGAGGGGCGCGGGCGACCCGAGGCCACCGGGGCTCGCGAAGGTGACCTGATACTCCATATGTGCGCCGAACGTCACCGCGGTCGGCGCGTGGTTCTCGAACAGCGCGTCGGTGTCGAGGTGCACGGCCTGGTCGGGCACGCTCACCTCGAGCAGGGTGCCGAGCGCCGAATCGAAGCGTGGGACCGTCATGTCGGCGTCGACCTCGGTTCGCTGACGCGCGAGCGCGGCATCGTGGCAGTCGGTGGCCTCGGTCGCCGGATCGGTCGCCGGATCGGCGGCCGCGAACTCGGGCGTGACGATGGTGGCGAGCGTGATGATCGTGACGAGCGCGGTGGCCGCGATGACCGCGACCATGGCGCGCGCGAACAAGCTTTGGAGCATTGGGTTCCTCCTCGACGCGTGTGGATGTGCGGTGAGGACACGCGCCGGTCGCGCCCGTGACGACCGGACGCGTGCGGCAGTTCAGCCGAGGCGGACGAGGCTCGGCACCCGACACGCATCGGGCACACCGAACGTCCGCGCCAGCTCGTGCGCCCGCTTCGCGAGGATGCTGGCGCGCGCCGCGCCTTGGAATGCGGCGAGCGGGTGGCCGGATCGCACGAGTGTGCTCGCGTAGTCGGCCTCGTCGAGCACCTGCTCGAGCGCGGCGAGCCACTCGTCGACCTTCGCGACGTCGGCCTTCGGCGGCTTCGTCGACCGCAGCTCATCGAGCGCGTCCCGACCGATCCGGACGAGATCGTCGACGGCGTCCGCCGTCTCGGGTCCGTCGAGGCGGCGCAGCTTGACGCGACTCAGCTCGACGTTGGCCCGGCGGCAGATGCCCCCGACCTCCTGGGTGTACTCGTGGTGGTCGAGGCGACCGCCCCCGCCACACGCGGTCGCGAGGAGCGCACCCGCCACCAACGCCCCGACGACCAACCCGCCGACCCGCAGCCGCCCGACGCCCAACTCCCCGACGCGCAACCCGCCGACGCGCAACTGCCCGACGCCCATGCGCGCGATCACGCTGCGAGCTGGCAACCGTCGATTCCGAGCTTCGCGACGAGAACCGTCGCGCGTTGAGCGATGTCGTTCAGCTGTCGGACGAGCTTCTGATTCGCGCCGAGCGCGGTCTGGAACGTGTCGTCGGGTGCTACCTCGTCGGCGAGGGACTGCAACCCGGCGCCATAGTCGGCGAGCGCGGCACCCAGCTTGTCGGCGTCGGCCGCGATTGCCTCGGGCGGCCTGAGCCCGTCGAGACCGTCCGAGAGGTCGTGCAGTCCATCGGCAGCCTGCGTGAGGTAGTCGCTCACCTTCGAGCCGGTGGCGCCGGGCGCCTGCGCCCGCTGCAGGTCGTTGCTCGCGCGTCCGAGCGTCACGCACTCGGCGTTCGCCCGCTTCGTGTACTCGGCCCGCGACAGGCGAGGGCCGTCGTCGCCTCCGCATCCCGCCGACCCGGCCACGAAGACCGCGGCGGCGGCGACAACGAGCGCGACACGCGCGCCATGCATGCTTCCCATCAGGGCCGAACGCTACCTGGGGGCACGGCACGAGCGTGGGCCGCCCCACCGGGCCGGGTACCCACGGGGCCGGGTACCCTCGGCGACGTGCTGTCCGACTACGCGTGCCATGAGGGGGCAATCGGGCTCGACTGGTACGCCCTCGACCCGAACCTCCGGCTTCTTCTCGACCGGCTTCTGCCCGACGCGGCCGATCGGGCGTTCGCCGAGGAGCACGTCGCCCGTTTCGGAGAGCTCTGCGGGGGGCCGATCGCCCGCCGCGCCGAGATCAGCGACAAGCACGGGCCGACACTCCTCCGCTACGACCGCTGGGGCCTCGAGATCGACACGATCGAGCACCACCCCACCTGGACCGAGAACAAGGCCGACCTCGTGCGGGCCGGCTTCACCGGGCTGTCGCACCACGCCGGGCGCCCCGTCCCCGCGGTCGTGACTGCTGCGCTCTCGTACCTCGTGAGCCAGGCGGAGACCGCCATCTACTGCGGCCTCGGCATGACCTCGGGCGCCGCCGACATCGTCGAGCGCTACGCACCAGACGCGATTCGCGACGACATGGTCGGGCGGCTCACGAGCCTCGATCCCGACGAGGCGTGGGAAGGCGGCATGTTCCTGACCGAGCGCCAAGGGGGCAGCGACGTCGGGGCCAACACCACGCTTGCCGTTCCCGACGGCGACGAGTGGCGCCTGCACGGCGAGAAGCACTTCTGCTCCAACGTCGACGCCGAGGTGTTCATCGTGCTGGCCCGCCCCGAAGGCGCATCCGACGGGGCGAGCGGCCTCGCGACGTTCATCGTGCCGCGGCTGCTCGCCGACGGCAGCCCGAACGGGTTCCGGATCCTGCGGCTCAAGCCCAAGCTCGGCACGGTGGCGGTCCCGACCGCGGAGGTAGAGCTCGACGGTGCGCGCGCCTGGATCGCCCGCGGGGCGAGCACCGCAGGCACGCACGACCAGCCACGCTCCGGCATCAACACGATGATGGAGATGGTCAACGGTTCGCGCTTCGGCGTCGCGCTCATGGGGCTGGGGATCCACCGCCGCTCGTTCCTCGAAGGCGCGATCTACGCAGCGCAGCGCGAGCAGTGGGGCCAGCGGATCGATCGCTACCCGCTCGTGCGCGAGACGCTCGTCGACCTCATCGTGGAGCTCGAGGCCGGCACCGCGCTGACGTTCGAGTGCGCCGCGGCATCCCGTACCGCCGAGACCGAGGAGGAAGGGCGGGCGTTGCGCCGCATCCTCGTTCCCCTGGCGAAGATTCGTGCGACCCGTGAGGCGATCAGCGCGGCGAGCCAGTCCCTCGAGCTCCTCGGTGGCAACGGGTACATGGAGGACTGGCCGATGGCGCGCCAGCTGCGCGACGCGCAGTGCCACACGATCTGGGAGGGCACCGAGAACATCCTGTGCATCGACGTGCGCCGAGCGATCAACAACGAGGGTGCCCACGTCGCACTGCTCGCGCGCGTCGAGCGAGCGCTCGCGAGCGCCGGCACCGGCACCGGCATTGGGGCGGTGCTCGCGCCGATCGTCGACGCGGTGGCCGCGACCCTCGGTGAGGCACGCGAGGCGATCGACCATCTCGCCGATGTGTCCCACGAGCTAGAGCTGCTCCACGCCCGTCGGTTCTCGTACCTGTTGGCCGACCTCGTCGAGGGTGCGCTACTCCTCGACGAGGCGTCGTGGCAGCTCGCGCGCGACGGCGACGCCCGAAAAGCCGTCGTCGCCCGGCAGTTCGCACGGAAGCACCTCGCCCCTCCGCGGGTGCGCGGAATCCTCGACGACGACCGCACGGCGCTCGACCTCTTCGATCCCCTCGTTCGCTACGGCCCCGTCGAGCCCAAGACCGCCGCGTGACGCTGCTGACTCCCACCACGGTGTGGCGGCTCGGGCCCCGGCTCGTGCTCGCGCTCGACGAGCGGCTCGGCCCCCCCGTCGACAGCTACATCAACGGCACTCAGACATGGCTCGTGCCCTTGCACGGCGACGACCCCGAGGCGGATCCACCGATTGTCGAGTGGCGCCTGCACCCGGTGCCCGGATACCGGCAGCCGTCGGGCTGCTCGCACTACGACCTGTGGGACGAGGTCGTTGCCGGGCTGGGCAATGGTGGCGATCCCGAGTCGCTCGCACTCGGCGAGGAGCGGCGCAACCTCGCGTCGCTCTGGGAAGGACTCGAGGCCTTCCCCGCGTACGGCGACGAGGTCGAGCCCGCGACGCTGACCCGCGCGGTGACCGAACGGCTCGGTCTCGCACCGGACGCCGCCGGTCTCGTCGACCACGAACGCATCGGCGTGGCGTGGGAGCACGCGAAGGGACGGACCTCGATCGTCGAGATGCTGCTCGCGGAGCTGGACGCAGCACAGCCAGCCGGCCCAGAGCCAGCCGGAGCGACGTGACCGACCGGGGTGCCCTGGCTCGCCGGATCTTCACGGTGTCGCACCTCACCGGTACCTTCACGCTGCGTTCGGGCGCGGTCAGCCACGAGTACTTCGACAAGTACCTCTTCGAGAGTGATCCCGAGCTCATCCGCGAGATCGCCGCCGCGCTCGCGCCGCTCGTGCCCCCCGGCACCGAAGCCCTGGCGGGGCTCGAGCTGGGCGGTGTGCCGCTCGCGGCGATGCTGTCACAGGTGACCGGACTCCCGACGCTCTTCGTGCGCAAGGAGGCGAAGACGTATGGGACCTGTCGCCTGGCCGAGGGCGGCGAGCTCGACGGTCGCCGGGTCACCGTCGTGGAGGACGTCGTGACCTCGGGCGGTCAAGTCGTGGCGAGCTGCGGCGACCTGCGCGAACGCGGCGCGATCGTCGAGCACGCGCTCTGCGTCATCGACCGCGAGGCGGGTGGCCCCGACGCGCTCGGCGCGATCGGCGTGGAGCTCCGTCCGCTCTTCCGGATGCACGAGCTCCAGCCCTGACGGACCGCACCCAGATCTTCGGGGGGCGGGGTCGCTCAGTCGCCGCGCCAGGGCGGCGTTCTGGGAAGGTCGAAGTCGACGGGGCGGGCTTCGCCATCGATCGCGGCGAACGCGGTGTCGAGCCAGCGGGCGCCGCCGGCGAGGGGCCACGGGAGCGCGTCGCGCGCGAAGAACCCGACGGCGCGCGTCTCGAGCGGGTGCCCCTGGAGCTCGCCGCCGATCACGCGACAGTGGAACAGCAGCGAGTACATCCCGAGGCGCGCGAACCCGAGGCGCAGGCCGTCGAACACCGCGATGAGCGACTGCACCTCGACCTCGATGCCCGTCTCCTCGTAGACCTCCTTGACGGCGATCTCCGAGGGTGAGTACCCGACATCGGCCCAGCCCACCGGGTAGAGCCACACGCCGGAGTCGGCCCGCTGGGTGAGGAGGATCTCGCCGGCCTCGTTGCCGACGATCCCGGCGACGGCGACCTTCGGCGTCACGTAGCCCGCGACGCCCTCACCGACCGTGGACAGCCACTCCTCGATGAGGACATCGGCCTCGGCCTCCTCGAGTGCCGCGGCCCGGATGTCGGCCGCCACCTTCAGGACCTCCTCGAAGCGCTCCTTCTCGTACAGGCTCTGGGTGAAGCCGAGACCGGTGCGGGCGACGCCCGACAGCGTCTCGGCCCAGCGCAGGAGATCCGAAGCGGAGACAGCGTGCGGCGGCTCGGTCACGGCGACGACACTAGGTCCCGGGGACTGTGGCGCCGCCCTGTCGGCCGGGGTCCCGCCACCCGTCGTCAGCGGCCCGGCAGCGCCTGAGCCGCGAGCCGGGCGACCAGCGTGGCGCGCGGGCGATCGAGCTCAAGGGGCTCCGTGGGCTTCGCGCCCTGGGAGTCGCACACGTAGAACACGTCGACCACTCGGGAGCCGAGCGTCGACACGATCGCGGCGCTCACGTCGAGATCCAGGTCGGCGAACACTGCCGCGACGCGGGCGAGCAGCCCGACGTCATCGGGGGCGTGAACCTCCACAACCGTGGCGGCACTCGATGCCTC
>JALHSW010000008.1 GCA_022865365.1 Acidimicrobiia bacterium
GTGCGACGGGCCTCTTCGCCGGCTTGGTGACCGGCGAGCGCCAGGGCGAAGTCGTCGCGAGTTGCGTAGATCCGTTCAATCTTGGATGTTGCGATCGACTCGGATCTCAGCAGGAAGTCACTGAGCGCACCGAGCTGTGCGCCAGCACCCTTGTCCAGTTCGACGACTGCAGCGGTGGCCTGTTCGAGTGCGAGCGTCGTGTCTCGGGAGAGCGGCAGATCGAGGGCGGCGATCCTCGGTGGGATCGAGACCGTGATCTCCGTCAAGGTCCGGTCCTCCCGCGGGGGGCGCCGACCCATGAGGTCACGAGCGTCTGGTGTCGTAGGCCACGGCCGCTGCTCGCTCGTATGCGGGGGCCACCCACCCGCCGGATCTGGGCTCTGCTTTGCCATCTGGTCGTGCCTTCTGTATGTGTCCCCCTCCAGGCTAAAGACACTTTATGCTATAAATAGCCCTAAGTCGAATGACAACCGCTACTTTTCCACCTAAACGTCTCTAGTCGGGCTCCTCAGCGACGCTGGTACGGGCCCAAACGTGGCTCAGAAGCAGTGCGCACGTCGTCTGCCGCAGCCGGTACTCGCACATGGTGTCCGAGATGGCTTCCGCGCTCTCGAGTGTGTACGGCTTCGCCAACGCGCCCGCCGCCTCACTTGTGATGAGCGCGCACGGATCGAGCGTCGCCTTCGCCGCGACCGACCCGAACGCGGCCGTAGCGGGCGCGAGACATGCGGTCGAGATGATGGCGGTGACGAGGCGTGGCGCGACCCGGTCGCCGGGCGTAGGTTGTCGACGAGCGCTTCCTGCGCTGGATAGACACTCCGAGGAGAGGGACGGTCTCCCATGGCGCTCGCGAAGAAGAGTTTCGAGACTCCCGATGAAACCCGAACCCCGGAGAAGACGAAGATCGACGTCGTTGCCTTCGGTTCGATCAAGGCCGCGCGAGTGACGTTGGAGCCGGGCTGGCGGTGGTCGGAGTGCATCAAGCCGGTCGTGGGCACCGACAGCTGCCAGGTCCGTCACATCGGGACGGTCGCATCCGGCAGCCTGCAGGTCAAGGCCGACGACGGTTCCGAGATCGAGATCGGTACCGGCGACGCGTACGTCATCGAGCCGGGTCACGACGCGTGGAATGCAGGCAAGGAACCGTTCGTCGGTTACGAGTTCGAGAGTCTCACCGCCGAGAAATACGCAAAGCCCTAGCGTCACGTCGTCTCCGCCAGCACGCGGACTGGGCACACCACCCTGCCCGCCCAGACGCCCGGTCTCGAGACCCGCGATCCGTCAGCCCCGACCGGGGCTTGATGGATGGGGTCACGGCTCATGCCGGTTGGCCCAGGCGAACGGGAAGTTCGTCCAGGCCACGAAGCACGAGCCCGTCGCCGTGTGTCCACCGCAGCTCGCGGCGGTCGACGGCGAGGCGGAGGTCCGGAAAGCGTCCGAGCAGCGCGCCGAAGGCGATGCGTGCCTCGAGCCGCGCCAGCGGCGCACCGAGGCAGAAGTGGATGCCGTGTCCGAACCCGAGATGTGGACGCGGCTCCCGGCTGATGTCGAGCACGGCGGGGTTGTCGTAGAAGCCCGGATCATGGTTGGCCGCGCCGAGGCAGATGAGCACTTGCTCGTGCGCCGGGATCTCCACGCCTTCCAGGTCCACGGCTTCGGTGGCGACGCGGAAGGTCGCGTGGGGAACCGGCGCCGAGAACCGGATGAGCTCCTCGATCGCAGCGGGCATCCGATCCGGATCCTCGCGCAGGAGGCGCAACTGGTCGGGGTGCTCGAGGAGGTCGACAACCCCGTTGCCGATCAGGCTGGTGGTCGTGTCGTGACCGGCGACGATCAGCTGGAACAAGCTCGAGAGCAGTTCCTGCTCCGTCAACCGGTCGTCGTCGTCGCTTGCCGTCACCAGTACACCGACGAGATCGTCTTGGTGTTGCTCCCGGTGGGTCGCGACGAGGTGCCGAAGCGACGCGACGATCATGTCCGACGCGGCCACCGCCTCGGGTGGCGGTGAACCGCTCCACGGCTGGAACAGCGTCCGGAACGACTGGCGCAGACCGACGCGATCCTCCTCGGGCACACCGAGCAGCTCGCAGATCACCCGGAACGGCAACGGGTAGGCGAAACCCTCGACGAGATCGACGATCGACTCCGGTCCCGCCGCTTCGAGCTCTTCGAGCAACTCGCGGGCGATGCGCTCGATCGAGGGCTCGAGCGCGGCGATCCGCGTGGGTACGAACGCCCGCGACACGAGGCGACGCAACCGGGCGTGGTCGGGCGGATCGAGGTTCATCATGTGGCGCGCGAAGGCGGGACCGGGAAGCCCGGGGTCCACGACGTCGGGATCCTCGTCGAGCGCGGCCACGATGTCCTTCGAGAGCCGGCCGTCCTTGAGGGCCTGTTGGGCGGCCACGTGGCCGAGGACGAGCCACGCTTCGTGACCGTCGGCGAGCCGAACGCGCTGAACCGGACACTCGGCTCGCATCCTCTCGAACAGGGGATACGGATCGTTCTGGGTGGCCTCGTCCCATGCACCCCAGGTGGTGATCGGCTCAGACATCGAGGCACTCCCTGCGAGAGCCGGAGCATGGCAGCGACATGCCCCAGATCCGGTTGGTTGCCACCGTGTCGGCGCTGGCGTGCTGCTCCACGATCATGGCCTCGTCGCCCGGTCGGCGCCATCGGGCCGACGGCGCCGTGGGTCAGCGCAGGATCTCGACCAGGAGGACCCAGGCATCACCGAGCGCGGTGACGTACGCGAAGACGATGGCCGGGACGAGCCAGAAGAGCCCTCCCCCGCTCCCGACCAGCAGCGTCACCGCGGCGACGATCAACGGCACGGTGGCCAGCTGACCGAGGACCACGCGCGTCACGTTGCTGCCCGGCGGACCCTGGGGGGCCTCGCCGCTGCGGGACGGCAGGGAGGCCACGGCCGTGCGCGTCACCACCAGCCAGACGGCAGCTCCGACGAGCCCGAGGGCGACCCCGAGCCCGGTGCGGCCGATCCGGGGGACGAGGCCGAGCACCGCGACGACGAGCACCTCGGCCAGCAGCACGAACGCCTCGAGCGCGCGGCCCGAGAGTCGGGGCGAGGGCGCGATCCGCGCGATGTTGATCGATACGCCGACGAACACCAGACCCGCGAGCGCGGCGGCGGCCCCCGCGTTCGCAACGAAGAACGACTCCCAGAGCTCGCTGGAGTACCCGGTCATCGTCAGGATGATACGCCCGGCGGCTTCGCAGGGGGCTTGCCCCGTTCAAGCGTTCGTTCCGAGACGGACGTCCGCTGACCTGACGCCGGCGGGGATCCCTACGCCGCACCGCTCTGCGCGGAGAGCCTCGCGGGACTACCGCCCGGCGGGACCAGCCGAAGGCCCGTTCGCGTCCCACCCGTTCGCCGCGCTCGTCCTCCACATCAATCGGGAAGGCGATCAACCACCTCGCCGAGGTGCTCCTGCTCCGCGACCTGTACCGGACTAGGAACTGACCGCCGATCAGGGAGTCGCGGCGACGACGCGGAAGGTCGCTTCGGCCTCGGTGACCTGATCGCCTCGGGCGGTGACGGTGTAGGTGCCCGGCGGGTCACCGGGCCCGAGCCGGTAGCTCGTCGTGACGCTCCCCTTGGCGTCGGGGAGGTGCGCCGCGCCGGAGTACATCCCGACCGGCGAGACGATCACGAAACTCACGAGCTCGCTCCGCTCCGCCCCCGTGAGCTGGATCTCGACGCTTCCGCCCGTCCGCGCCTTAGCGGGTCGGATCACGAGATTCACCGGCGTCGGCGACGGGATCCGGAGCACCTGCCCCTCGACGAGGCGATCCGGATCGGGGATCTTGTTGGCATCGACGATGGCCGTCGTCGACACGCCGAACTGCTTCGCGATGGCCGTCAGCGCGTCGCCCGGCTTCACCGTGTAGTCGATCGGCGAGCGGGTCGTCGTGGTGGTGGGGGCAGTGGTCGGTGATCCCTTCTTGGAGTCGGCCGACCCCGAGTCCACGCCGCTCGTGCCGTCGCCCCCCTGGCTGAGCACGAAGAGGCCGACCGTCGCGATGATGAACGCGACCAGCAAGCTGAGGATGATGCCGGTCGGCCGGCGTTCTCGCGAGCTCGTTGCCGAGCGTGGCATGCCACCATGGTCGCGCCGATCGCGCCGCCGTCCGCGCGCAGCCGTCGCGATCGTTTGCGGGGAAGGGACGCGGGGTGCCGGTCCGGGGACCGGCATTGGCCGGGCCGTCGGTTTCAGACCCGTGCCGCCACGACTGCCCCGACTGCTGCTGGCGGCGCTCGTCCTCCATGCGCTGGATCCACATCCCTTCACGCCCGGTTGTCGAGATCGCGCGTCGCGCCTACGCGCGGTCGAGGGAACCGCGATCACCACTCGGTCACACGGCACTCATCCAGTCTTTAATTCTTGGCAACTCAACCGAGCTGAGCCATTCCCGCAGGGCGGCGGTCGCTCGCACGTCGTCCTCGTTGTAGCGAAGGATTCG
The DNA here is from genome assembly GCA_022865365.1 of Acidimicrobiia bacterium. Lineage (GTDB taxonomy): Bacteria > Actinomycetota > Acidimicrobiia > IMCC26256 > PALSA-555 > JALHSW01. Next base: position 4,483 of record JALHSW010000008.1, read on the forward strand.
CTCGCGGTTCGCTTCTCGGATGTTCTCGTCTGAATCATCGACCGCAGCCCTGTACCAGACCATGGATTGCTCGCCACCGGCATCGTCGTCGCGCCATTGAAAGCCAGCGAGCGGAGCAACGGTCTTCAGGCCGAGCGAACCACCGGTGATGATCGAGCGCTGGACCACTTTCAGCAGGTCCACGAA
>JALHSW010000117.1 GCA_022865365.1 Acidimicrobiia bacterium
CTGGTAGTTGTGCTGGTTGGCCGCGCAGCTGAACGGCACCGTCGTACTGCCCGTCGGCGGGTAGGGCGGTGCGGTCTGGGGGGCGCCGTCGGTCTCGATCGTCACGGTCGTGGCGTGCTGCGTGGACCACCGGAGGTTGAGCGACACGCTCCCACCGCCACACGTCACCGGCGACGGCGCTGCGGTGAACATCCCGATGGTCGGCTGACCGGGGGTGACCGGGGCGGTCGTCGTGGTCGTCGGCGCGCTGGTGCTCGTCGTCGAAGTGGTTGGCGGGTTGGCGGGCACGGTGACGCTGTCGTCACCGCTCCCGCTCGTGAGCAGCACGATGAGGCCGCCGATCACCAGGGCAGCCGCGAAGGTACCGCCGATGATCCACCACCACTTGGTGGTGTCGGTGCGGCCTGTGTCGGGAGGAGTCGGCTCGCGGGGACTGGGTTCGGTGGGAAGTGCCATCGCCGAAGAGTATGGCAGCACTCGGACGCCGGACGCCGGACGCCGGACGCGACCACGCGACGTTCGACCTAGGGTCCGGTCATGAACGAGAAGGTCGAGCGGGTTCTCGGCAAGGGCCTCGTGGTGCACCAGTGGCTGTACGAGAAGACCGACGGGCGCATCGGCCGGAGCCTCGGCGGGCGTCCGATGCTGTTGCTCCGTACGGTCGGGCGCAAGACGGGTGAGCCGCGCACCGAGCGTCTCTGGGCGAAGGCCAACGAGGTCAATCAGGGCCAGTACGACACCTACCAGTCGCGCACCGACCGCAAGATCCCCGTGGTGGCGCTCGAACGCCGTTGAGCTGACCGCCGGCTACGAGCCGGTGGTGGCCGTGATCCAGTCGCGTGCGCTCGACACCCTGGTGTAGACGCCGGGGCTGCCCGGCAGCCCGCAGCCGTTCGAACCCCAGGCGACCACGCCGACCTGCACCCAGCCGTACGGGCTCGCCACCACGAGCGGGCCCCCACTGTCGCCGGCGCACGAGTCGGCGCCGCCGCCGGCGATGTCGCCCGCGCACAGCTCGAAGCCACCGACTCCCTGGGCGTCGGAGTCGGTGGCGCGCGCGCAGGGGCGGTCGCCGACGATCGGGATCGACGCGACCAGCAGCTCGTCGCTCGAGGAGCCGTGGTCGACCTGGCGGTCGGTGCCCCGGCGCGTCACGCCCCAGCCGAGGACCTGTGTCTCGGTGCCCGGGGGGATGAGGTGCGCCGAACCCGGGCCGGGCAGGAGCACCGGCGGGGTGGCGACGGGTCGGGCGAGACGGACGAGCGCGATGTCGATGTCGAGGTCGGGGTCGACGCGCGCCGGATCGATGTGCACCTCGGTGACGTGCACGCGCTCTCCGTCGTGGGCCGCGAGGTCGCTCCGGCCGAGGAGCACGTCGATCTTGTCGGGTGCGTACGCGCGGCCGCGCCCGCCCGACACGCAGTGCGCGGCGGTGAGCACCCACTCAGGGGCGATGAGCGACCCACCACAGAACTGCCCGTCGATCGGGTGCTCGCCGGGCTCGACGAGCGCGACGGTCCACGGGTACTGCGTGATGTCGGCCGGGTCACCGTCGACGACTGCCCCCGCCGGCGCGGGGACCGAGCAGACGGCGAGCAGCATCGCGATCCCGACGAGTGACCGCAGTGTGTGCATCTCACGAGTCTGTCAGTCGGGGTCCTCAGGTCGCGCGCTCAGAGCGAGGCGAACTCGATGATCGCCTTGATGTCGTCGGGCTGACGCTCGAGCGCGTCGGCGAAGTGCTCCGGGTTCGCTCGGCGCGTGATGAGCTTGGCGAGCCAATCGTGGTCGGCACGCTGCAGCGCCTCCGCGCCCTTGTAGTAGTGGCGACGGTTCGCGTTCACCGAGCCGACGACGACCTTGTTCTGGAGCACGATCTCGTTCGCGAGCGGCGTCTCGGGTATCTGGATCGGCGTGGGGTCGGCGCTCCCGATCCCCGTGAGGCACACGACACCACCGGAAGCGACCTTCTCGACGCTCGAGAGGATCAGCGAGCGCACGCCGGTGCACTCGATCACGATGTCGGGATCGATGTCGAGGTCGCCCACGGCATCGGTGTGGTAGGTCGCGCCGAGCGCGGCGACGAGTTCTGGTTTGGGTCCGGTCTCGGCACGGTCGAGCACGTGCACGTCGAGACCGCGCTGCACGCCCAGGAGCGCGGCGAGCAGGCCGATCGGTCCGGCGCCGGTGATGAGTGCCGTACGGGGCTCCCAGAACGCGCGCAACCCGGTCGAGCCGACGACCTCCCACGCCTTCGCGACGACCGTCGTCGGTTCGAGGAGCACGCCGAGGATCCCCAGGCCCGGATCGACCTTCACCGCGTAGTCGGGCTCGATGCGCCACCGCTCCGACATGTAGCCGTCGACCGCCTTGATGCCCCGCTCGGTGTACTGACCGTTGCGGCACATGTCCCACTCGCCGACCGCACAGCTCGGGCACGGCACCGCGTCCGGCCGGCGCACGATGCCGACCACGAGGTCGCCGTTGGCCAGGCCGCTGCTCGGACCGGGATCGATCACGCGCCCGAGCGACTCGTGGCCGAGCACGAGGCGATCCGCACCCGGGGGACTCCACCCGTAGGCGCCCGAGGTGATCTCGAGGTCGGTGCCGCACACGCCGACTGCGACGGCTTCCACGAGCACCGAACCCATGAGGGGATCGGGATCGGGCACGTCGTCGAGTCGAGCGCTCCCGGCTTGGTGGGGGACGACAGTGATGGCTCGCATGGGGTCTCCGTTGCTCGGGTGTATCGCTCGGGCGGTGCGATGTTGCACCAGACTGACATCCGGTGGGGGACGCGCGGCGATCAGTCGGTACCAGGGTGGTGCTCATGGGCCCCGCGGGTGCGGGGAAGACAACCGTCGGGCGCCGCCTGGCGGGCGCGCTGGGCGTGCCGTTCGTCGACGGCGACGACTTCCACACGCCCGAGGCGATCGCCCGGATGCGGGGAGGCCATCCACTCGACGACGCGGCGCGTGGCCCATGGCTCGACCGGCTCCATGAGGTGCTGCGTGCGCACCATGAGCGCGGCATCGTGCTTGCGTGCTCGGCGCTGCGCCGGTCGTACCGGAGCCGACTCGTGGGCGATCTGTCCGGAGTCGCGGTGCTGGCGCTCGTCGTGGCGCCCGACGTGCTCGAGGCGCGTCTCGCGACGCGCACGGGCCACTACGCAGGACCGGGGCTGCTCGCCTCGCAGCTCGAGACGCTGGAGCTCGACGGCGTCACCGACCTCGATGGCGCGGCCCCCGTCGACGACGTCGTCGCCGAGGCGCAGCGCGTGCTGGAGGGTTAGTCGGGGCAAGTGGTGTCTGGCCATGCTCCGCTGCTCCGGCCTCCCGGTCCGGGGTCGCCACGGGAGGCGACCTACCCGATGTCGACGCCGCGCATCTTGAGCGTCACGTCGAGCTCGACTGCGCCGCCGAGATCGTCGCGGCGGGTGCCCGTGAACGAGCCGGTGCCCTTCGCGCCGATGAGCGCAGCGCTCCCGCCGATGATCCGCATCTTGGCCCTGAAGTGGGTGACGCCGCTCGAGTCCTGTGTGGCCTTCCCGGTCAGGCGGGTGCCGACGGTCGACAGCGACGCGAACTTCAGCGTCATGAACCCGAAGAACGGCCCGACCCCGTTGCTGTACTCGACGTTGCCGAGGAGGGTGACGCCGATGTCGCCCGAGGCACTCGGGGCGGTCCCGGTGAGCTCGTTCCACCCGTAGGTGATCTCGCCACCGGCACCGAGCTGCTCGAGCACCGTCTGTTGCGATGTGAGCGTGACGGTGAACGTGGTCGTCTGGGTGCCGGTCGTACTCCCGCTCGTGGTACTCCCGCTCGTGCTCCGTGCGTCCGTGGTCGCGGCGGCGGGACCGGCCGCGACGGCGAGCACGACGAGGACGATCGAGATGATTCGCACGGGGTGTCGCGCAGCGCTACGCACGGCACCCAACGTACCGTCCGCGGGGGTCTGTAAGAAGGCACCGGACGCGGGCGGCAGGTGGTTCGAGATCAGAGGTGCGCGCTCACCTGGAACGCCCACACCTGCTCGGTCGGATGGAGCCGCCGGCCGGTGATCGCAAACGGCGCGATCGCGAGCCACGACTCGCGCTCGGTGACCAGCCACGGTTCGGGGTCGAAGCGCTCCCGGAAGCCTGCCGCGTCGGGGTCGACGTGCTCGAGCGTCCCCCGGACGAGCACCGACCAGCCCTCGCGGTGCCCCTCGTCGATGCCGTCGATCTCGAAGGCAGTCGCCAGCGGCGCCCGGTCGATGATGTTGCCGGGTCGGGTCCGCAGCGCGATCCAGGGCGCCGCGCTCGTCTCGACGAGGCGGAAGTTCACCGGGAACACGACGGGGAAGTCGTCGACGGTGAACGCGATCCGCCCCACCGACCCGTCGCGCAGCAGCTGGAGACACTCGTCGAGCGGAAGTTCCTCGAGCCCTGGCTCCGTCATGCGGCTCACCGTCCTCACGTCTCGTGTCCTGCTTGCCGACTGTACCGCCGCCGCCACCACGCCGGTCCGAGAACGCCGCGGGGTCGCCGCGCGGCCATTTCCCGCGTGTGTCTGTCATCATGGCGGTGGGCGCAGGGCCAATCGCGGGCGTGGGTGGGAACGATGGGGCAGGAGCAGACGACATCCGCGCTGGAGCCTCGCTCGGGTGGCCCGATCGACACCGTCGGGGCCGTCATCTTCGACACCGACGGCGTCGTCACTCGGACTGCGTCGGTGCACGCAGCCGCGTGGAAGGAGATGTTCGACGCGTTCCTCGGCGCGCGCGCAACCGCGCCCGGTGAGTTGCACGCCGAGATGACCGACGACGACTACCTGCGCTACGTCGACGGTCGCGCTCGCTTCGACGGCGTGGAGGCCTTCCTCGCGTCGCGAGGTGTGACGCTCCCGCACGGCGACCCCGGCGACCCGCCCGAGCGGGAGACCGTCTGCGGTTTGGGGAACCGGAAGAACGAGGCGTTCGGCGCGGTGCTGCATGACCGGGGGGTCGCGCCGTTCGAATCGACCCTCGCGCTCGCGCGATCGTTGCGGGACGACGGGATCCGCACCGGCGTGGTCTCGGCGAGCGAGAACTGCGCCGCGATCCTCGAGGCCGCAGGCGCGACCGACTGCTTCGACACGCGGGTCGACGGCCTCGACGCTCGCGCACAGCACCTCGCAGGCAAGCCCGACCCCGCGCTGTTCCTCGAGGCGGCGGCCCGGCTCGGCGTGCGACCCGAAGATGCAGCGATCGTGGAGGACGCCCTCGTGGGCGTCGAGGCAGGCCGACGGGGCGGATTCGGCCTCGTCGTCGGCGTCGACCGGAACGGCCGGGCGACCGCGCTCGCCGAGCACGGTGCCGATGTCGTGGTGCCCGACCTGGCGTGGCTCGAGATCGATGCCGACGGGAGATGGAGGACGCGTGCCCCGCACGACCACTGAGCTCCCCGACGCCTTGGACAATCCCGACCTGCGCCGGCGCCTCGGTGCGCAGCCGATAGCGCTCTTCCTCGACTACGACGGCACGCTCACCCCGATCGTCGCCCGTCCCGAGCTCGCCGTCCTCGCCGACAACGTGCGCACCGAGCTGGAGCGGGTGGCCGCGCGCTGCTTCGTGGGCATCATCAGCGGTCGCGATCTCGCCGACGTCCGGGCGATGTTCGGCGGCGACGAGAGCGCCGATCGGAGCGGGGGTGGCGCCACGGAGGCCGATCACCTCTGGTTCGCCGGGAGCCACGGCTTCGACGTCGCCGCGCCCGACGGGACCCGCACCGAGTTCGAGGAGGCGCACGCGCACCTCGACGCGCTCGGAGCCGCGGCCGATGACCTCGAACGTGCGCTCGTCGACATCCCGGGGGCGTGGGTGGAGCGGAAGCGCTTCGCCGTCGCGACGCACTTCCGTCAGGTCGACGACGCCCGCGTCCCCGACGTCGAGGAGGCCGTCGATCGCGTGCTCGGCGCGCACGAAGGGCTCCGCAAGACGGGTGGGAAGCGCATCTTCGAGCTTCGCCCCGACGTCGCGTGGGACAAGGGTCGGGCACTCTGGTCGCTCTTCGAGCGGGCCGGGTTGGCCCGCGACGACGACCTCGCCGTCTTCATCGGCGACGACGTGACCGACGAGGACGCGTTCGTCGCCCTCGGCGACGACGGCATCGGCCTCGTGGTCGCCGACGAGGCGCGTCCGACCGACGCCGACTACCGACTCTCCACGCCCGATGACGTGCGGGCTTTCCTCGCTGAGCTCGCCACGCTGCTCGAGGGGGCCGCCCGATGAGTGAGTGGCTCCTTGTCTACGAGGGCTTCGATCCCGAGCAGGAAGGTCAACGCGAAGCACTCTGCGCGCTCGGGAACGGATACTTCGTCACGCGCGGCGCCGCGCCGGAGTCGGTCGCGGACGACGTCCACTACCCGGGAACCTACGTTGCCGGGATCTACAACCGGCTCAGCTCGGAGATCTCGGACCGGCTGGTGCACAACGAGAGCCTGGTGAACGCTCCCAACTGGCTCCCGGTCACGTTCCGCGCCGAGGGTGGCCCGTGGTTCGGCGCGCCGGGGACCGAGGTCCTTGCGCACCGGATCGAGCTCGACATGCTCCGGGGCGTCCTCACCCGTCAGTCGCGCCTGCGCGACCCCGACGGTCGCACGGTGCGCATCACCCAGCGCCGCTTCGTGAGCATGCGTGACGCCCACCTCGCCGGTCTCGAGACGACCGTGGTCGCCGAGGGCTGGTCGGGGCGGCTCGAGGCGCGCAGTGCGCTCGACGGCACGGTGCGCAACCGCGGCGTTGCCCGGTACGCATCGCTCCCGGACCAGCACCTGGTGCCGCTGGGAACCGACCAGGAGAACGACGAGGTCGTGTGCCTCCATGTGGAGACCAGCCAGTCGCACGTCCGCATTGCCGAGGCAGCCCGGACCCGGCTGTTCCGCGGCGGTCACCGCCTCGAGCTCACCCCGGAGCTCGTCGAGGCCGAGAGCTACGTGGGCCTGCAGTTCGCGGTCGACGTGGAGGACGGTGACGAGGTCACCGTCGAGAAGATCGTCTCGCTCTACACATCTCGCGACGACGCGGTGAGCGAGCCGGGCGAGGAGGCGTGCCGACGGCTCACCCGGTGGGCCAGCGACTTCGACGAGCTCCTCGAACGCCACGTCGTGAGCTGGCGCCATATCTGGGCGCGGACCCACATCGAGATCGGCGCCGAAAGCGACCTCGCCCAGGTGCTGCACCTCAACGTGTTCCACGTGCTCCAGACGATCTCGAACAACTCGGCGGGGCGCGATGCGGGTGTACCGGCACGCGGGTTGCACGGCGAGGCGTACCGCGGCCATGTGTTCTGGGACGAGCTGTTCATCCTCCCGTTCCTGTCGGTGCGCATGCCCCAGCTCACCCGCGTGCTGCTCCAGTACCGCTACCGGCGTCTCGACCAGGCGCGGTGGGCCGCGTCGCAGGCGGGCTACGCGGGCGCGATGTTCCCGTGGCAGAGTGCGAGCAGCGGGCGCGAAGAGACCCAGACCATGCACCTCAACCCCGTGTCCGGTCGCTGGCTCTCCGACGCGTCACACCTGCAGCGGCACGTGAACGCGGCCATCGTCTACAACACGTGGCAGTACTACCAGGCGACCGGGGATCTCGACTTCCTCCGGTTCTACGGCGCCGAGATGATCCTCGAGATCGCGCGGTTCTGGGCCAGCGCCGCCAACTACAACCACGCGCTCGACCGCTACGAGATCAAGGGCGTGATGGGCCCCGACGAGTACCACGAGGGGTATCCCGATCGAGAGGAGCCCGGCCTCGACAACAACGCGTACACGAACCTCATGGCGGTGTGGTGCCTGTGCCGCGCCTTCGACACGCTCGGTCTGCTGCCGCGCGCGTCGGCACAGGATCTCAAGGAGCGGCTGTCGATCAGCGAGCGGGAGCTCGACCACTGGCGCGACGTGAGCCGCAAGATGCGGGTCTGCTTCCACGATGATGTCATCAGCCAGTTCGAGGGGTACGAGAACCTCGCCGAGCTCGACTGGGAGCTCTACCGCGCACGCTACGGAGACATCTCGCGTCTCGACCGCATCCTGGAGTCCGAGGGGCTGAGCACGAACGGCTACAAGCTCTCGAAGCAGGCCGACGTGATGATGCTCCACTATCTCCTGTCGAGCGACGGTCTGGCCGAGCTCCTGGCGCAACTCGGCTACGACGCCGATCATGGGCTCATCGAGCGCTGCGTCGAGTACTACGAGCGGCGCACCGCGCACGGTTCGACGCTCAGTCGGGTGGTGCACGCGTGGTTGCACGCGCGGCGCGACCCCGAGCGTTCCTGGCGCATGCTCGTGGAGGCAGCGCGCGGTGATCTCGACGATCTCCACGATGGCACCACGAGAGAGGGGATCCACTTGGGGGCCATGGCCGGCACGCTCGACATCGTCCAGCGCGCCTACACCGGGCTCGAGACCCGGGGAGACACGCTGCGCCTCGATCCTGTCGTACCCGTGGCCCTCGGTTCCCTCGCGTTCACGATCCGCTACCGCGGTCATCTCGTGGACCTGGAGTTCACGACGACCGTCGTCCGGGTGCGGGTCGACATCGACGAGGGCGAGCCGATCACGGTGGTCATCCGTGGCGAGCAGCACCAGCTGGTCCCGGGCGAGCTCCTCGAAGTCGACCTCACTGCCGGCTCGGGCTGACGGGCCGGTCGTGCTGTCCGAGCTCTCCGAGCTGGGGTTCTATGCGCTCGCCGGCCAGCCGAAGTCGCCCCGTGATCTGATCGACGAGGTGCGCGCCGGCGAGGCGATGGGTCTCGGTACCGCGTTCATCTCCGAGCGCTACAACATCAAGGAGGCGGCCACCCTCTCTGGTGCGGCGGGAGCCGTCACCGAGCGCATCGGCATCGCCACCGCGGCGACGAACCACAACACCCGCCACCCGCTGGTGACCGCGTCTTACGCCACGACCATGCACCGCCTCACCGGCGGACGGTTCACCCTCGGGATCGGGCGGGGCATCACGATGATGCAGGACGCTTTCGGCATCCCCCGCGTCACCACCGCGCAGCTCGAAGATTTCGCCGGGCTGATGCGCCGGCTGTGGCACGGCGAGACGATCATCGGCCACGACGGGCCCGCGGGCTCGTGGCCGGTCCTCCGGCTCGACCCGACGTTCGACGAGGACATCCCCCTCCTGCTCGTGGCGTGCGGTCCGAACAGCCTCGCCCTCGGTGGGCGCTGCTTCGACGACGTGGTGCTCCACACGTTCTTCACCGACGAGACCACGGCGCGATGCGTCGACACGGTGAAGCGCGCGGCCGAGGAAGCCGGACGCGACCCGGCGGCGGTGCGGGTGTGGTCGTGCTTCGCCACGATCGGCGACCATCTCGACCACGACCTGCGCATGAAGAAGACGGTCGGGCGTCTCGCTACCTACCTCCAGGGTTACGGCGACCTGCTGGTGCGCACCAATGGGTGGGACCCCGCCGCGCTCGAGCGATTCCGGGCCGACGAGCTCGTCGCGAGCTTCGCCGGCGGCTTCGACCAGACCGCCACCACCGAGCAGCTCGAGCACGTTGCCACGCTCATCCCCGATGAATGGCTCGCATCAGCCGCAACCGGCACCCCGGAGCAGTGCGTCGACGCGATCCGCGACCAGCGCGACCTCGCCTGCGACGGCGTGATCCTGCACGGGGCGACGCCCGCCGAGCTCGCCCCGATCGTCACCGCCTACCGAGCGCGCCCGGCCTGACGCCCGCGCCCTGTCTGTGCACCGGCGGGGCCTCTGGCCCCGCCGAGTGCACAAACAAGAGAGGAGCCCGGCCGGGCGTCAGGTGAGGAGATCGAGGGCGTCGAGGTCGAGGATCTGTGCCGCGCTGCGCTCGGCCATCGCCACGAACATGTCGTCGCCGCGATTGGTGCGGCCGACGGCGATGGCACCGAGCATGGTGATGAACGGCCCCTGGAAGGAGCCGTGGCGTTCGTCGGCCACCACGTCATCCGGTGAGTATCCGCTGACTCCCAGCCCGGCGAGCCGGGCGAGGTACGCGGCGCGCACGTCGGCCTCTGCCTCGCGACGCACGGCCGGCTCGAGGCTGTTGCCGAGGAGATAGGCGAGGTCGCGCCCACCGCTGGCGATGCTCACGGTCTGCCAGTCCACGGCGGCGACGGGGTCCGGATGCCGACCGTTGGGAAGCACGTCGTCGTTGAACATCAGGTTGTCGAGGCGATAGTCGCCGTGCATCACCGTGAAGCGATCGGGCTCGGCGTCGAACCACTGCTCGACCCCGGCCCCGAATGCCTCGAGCACCCGCACCGTGGCGGGTGTGAGCCGGTCGACATAGCGCGCGATGAACATCGGCGTGAAGATCTGCACGATCATCACGGCCTGATCGCCCTTGCTGCCCGCCATCCAGTCGAGGTCGCGCAAGCGTGGGTCGCACCACCGCGGCGCGTGCAACCCGGCAAGGTTCTCGGCGGCCAGCAGGAGCTGCTCCGGCGTGCACCCGGCGAGCTGATCACCCTGGCGGGCGGGCGCGAGGTCCTCCATCACCAACGTGAACTCGGTGCCGTCGTCGCTCACCGCGCCGTACCAGCAGTGCGGCGTCCGGACCGCGAGCCCTTCGGCAAGGTCGTTGTAGAAGCACACCTCGTTGCGGTAGCCGCCCGCCGCGCCCGCGGCCCGGCTCTCCGCGTTCGGCGACGGGAACTTGCCGACCAGCGTGGTCGGGGCGTCTCCCGGATCGCCGGCGTACCGGAGGGTGAAGCGCTCGTTGTGGGCCATCTGCCCGGTACCGACCGGTTCGGTCGTGACTGCGCTGATGGTGACGTCGTGGCCTGCGGCGCGCAGCACCTCGGTGAGCCACGCCGGGGTGATCTCGGCGGGATCGGTGACGATCACGGGGTCGGGAGCCATCTCGTCGGTCAGCTCGCGATGCAGGCGCGGAGGAACTCGAGCATCCGCGGGAACCAGTGTTTCCCGACGCTGGGCAGCGCGATGCAGCCGTGCGGTGTGTCCGGGTACACGAGCAGCTCGGTCTGGTTTCCGGCGACCTCCCACCGAGACGCGAGGAACAGCGTGTCGTCGACGAGATGGTCGTGCGTGCCGACAGTGAACAGCGCGGGCGGGAGGTCGTGCAGGTCCGCGTAGACCGGAGAGATCTCCGGGTCGCGCCGCTCCTCCCGGGTCATCCCCGGCGTGAACAGCTCGGTGAAGAACGCAGTGCCGTCGACCGTGAGGATGTCGGATCCGCGCCGGACGCCGACGCCTCGCTGGCTCGGCGTGTGGCTCAGGTCATAGACCCCGAAAACGAGGTTCGCACCGATGAACCGGTCGATCGCGTCGTGGCGGTCGCGCATGCGGAGCAAGGTGACGGCCGAGAGATGCCCGCCGGCCGACTCGCCACCGATGAGGAGCCGCGACGAACCGAACTCCGCTTCGGCGTGCTCGAGCAGCCAGACCGCCACGGCCTCGCAGTCGTCGGGGCCGGCAGGGTAGGGGTGCTCGGGTGCGAGGCGGTAGGCGACGCTCACGACCGCGATGTTCAGGGTGTTGGCCATCATCTCGTTGAGGAGGTCGGTCATCTCCGGCGATCCGATGAACCAGCCGCCGCCGTGGAGGTGCAGGAACACGGCGCCGATCTGGCCGCCGTGCTCGGGTACGAACGTGCGGAGCCGGATCGGGCCGCCCGGTCCGTCGATCGTCCGATCGACGGCCTTGTCGGAACGGCTGATCGAACCGTCACGTTCGGTGCGCGCGATCGCGACACGCTCGCCAACCGAGAGGTTCGGGTTCTCGGGGGGACTGGTCCATGTGGTGAGGAAGGCCGCGGCCTCCTCTCGGAGCTGCGGTCGCAGTGCCTCGAGCTCGTCATCCCACAGCGCCATGATGCATCCCGACTGGTGTTGTCATCGGCGACGCTACCCGCGAGTGATTCGCGCCGGTCGCGCTACGGTGCCGAGCTGCGCGGCGCCGGGGTCGACGACGGCGCCGGATCACGCCGGATCGGCTCTCGCTTCACGGGTGGGTTCGAACCCGTTCGGGCACCAGTTGCAGCAGCACGAAGGCCGAGACCAACGCTCCCAGGGCGATCAGCGCACCGCGGCGGGTCACAGGATTGCTCAAGCAGGTGCGCATCGGTGCATTCTTGTCCGACTCAGCCGCCTCCGCACCCGGCGCCCTGCAGCGTGGCCCGGAGACCAGCCGTGAGCTGCTGGCGCTCGGCCGAGGTCAGGTCAGCCGAGGCATGCAACCCGAGCCACGTGTAGTAGCTCGGAGGCATCGACCCGTTCTTGATGGTCTCGGCTGCGTCGCCGGCCTCACCACCATGCCCGGTGCATTCGGAGAAGTTGAGGGCCTTGCGACCGTCCTCGACGTGTTGGTTGAGCCACCACGACACGGGGGCGATGTCCTGCCACCAGGGCGTGTTGGTCTCGTTGGAGTGACAGTCGAAGCACGCCGCAACCGCGAGCTGGCGGGTGCGCGGGCTGTCCCACGGCGGCTCCTGCTTCACGGGTGGGTTCGACACCCGGTACGGCACGAGCTGAATCAGCGCGAAGGCCAGCACCAAGACCCCCAGCACGATCAGCACACCTCGGCGGGACACATGATCGCTCAGCCATTGGCGCATGGGGTCATCGTTGTGCGGGCTCGGCAGCCCGGAGAAGGGTCCGAGGTCACAATCGCAAGGGTCGGAGTGCCCGTGAGTGACCCGTGCCAGCATGGGCGCCATGGACGTTCCCCAGCCCCGGTTCGAGCAGTTCGACGCAGCGGTCGCCGACGGACTCGTGGGTATGCCCGACCCGACCGACGGCCTGCCCGGGTACCTGGGCATCCGCCACGTCGAGGCGGGCCCGGGGCTGCTGCGGGCCGAGATCCCGATGCGCGACGACCTCGCGACCCCGTTCGGCAACCTGCACGGCGGTGTGCTCGCCGCCCTGTGCGACCACGTGATCGGGATGGTCTGTTACCCGGTGATCCCACGTGGATCGTGGGCCGCGACCACCGAGTTCAAGCTCAACTACCTCGCGCCGGTCACCACGGGTGTGCTCGAAGCCACCGCAGCCATCGTGTCGCTCACCAAGCGCACCGCGGTCGTGCACGTCGACGTCGTCAACGAAGTCCGGCTCGTCTGCACGGCACAGGGCACGGTCCAGATCATGGCCCCCCGGGCCTGAATCGCGAAGGAGGCGGAGAGGTGGCGGACCCGGTCGAGTCGATCAACGCGGTCACGCTCGCGACCGCCGACATGGCTGCAGCGGTCGCGTTCTACGACGCGCTGGGGTTCCGGCGCGTGTCGGGGAGTGCCGACGCGCCGTTCACGACCTACCGCGTCGGTCCCGGGTTCCTGAACCTCCAGCTCGATCCGACGCACGCGCCGCTGCCATCGATCTGGGGTCGGGCGATCTTCTTCGTCGACGACGTCGACGCGATGTACGCTCGCGTCGTCGCGGCCGGCTTCAGGCCGTCGACGGGACCGGCCGACGCGCCCTGGGGGGAGAGGTACTTCCACGTGCACGACCCCGACGGGCACGAACTGAGCTTCGCCCGGCCCCTGGCGTCATAGGCGCGCCCCTCCTCGCTCCGGTGCTCACTCCCGGTTCGTCGGCCATCGGGCCCTAGGGTCGATGGTGTGTTCGACTGGCTGTTCCGAAATCGTCAGACGGGTGCGATCACCATCGGTCAGCGGCCGAACGCGCCGATCGTCATCTTCGCCGTCGCCTGGGTCCTGCGGCGCATCCTGGAGCCGACAGGTTCCGTGGGCACCGCGCTGGACGTCATCGTCACCGGCTCCATCGCGTTCTGGGCCCTCGACGAGCTGATCCGCGGCGTGAACCCGTGGCGGCGGATCCTCGGCGCGACGGTGCTCACCTTCGTCATCGTGGGCCTCGTTCGCGGCTGACGACCCGCGCAGCCTCGGCCCCGAGCCTCAGCCCACCCGATCGAGGATCACGACCGGGATGACGCGGTCGGTCTTGGCCTCGTACTCGGCGAAGCCGGGGTAGAGCTCGGCCTGCTTGCGGAACAGGCGGTCGCGCTCGTCACCCTCGACGATGGTGGCCATGGCATCGAAGCTCTCGGCACCGAACTCGACCGTCACCGTCGGGTTCGCGCGGACGTTGTGGTACCAGTCGGGGTTCGTGGGAGCACCCGCCTTCGAGGCGAAGATCGCCAGTCGGTCGCCGTCGGGCAGCGACATGAGTGGCGTGGTGCGACGCTTGCCGGTCTTGGCGCCGGTTGTGGTGATGAGCACCATCGGGGCTCCCTCGAACTGACCCCCGACCTTGCCGTCGTTCTCGCGGAACTCCTCGATGATCTGGGCGTTCCAGTCGTTCATGTCCGTCATCGTGTGCCCTCGTCCGTGAGCGATCGTTGGTTCGATGATGATGCGATGCTTCAGGTCTCGTCGTGCGGGTGGCAACGCCCGGCAGCCGCGCGTTGTTCCCGAGCAGCGGCGGAGCGCTCAGCACTCCCCGGGGACCGGGGCCAACGATGCGGGGTCTGCGGGGTCAGCGGGAGCGGCGGACGCGGCCGGCGCGGCCGATGCGACGGGTGCCGGTGTGGTGACGCCACCGAAGCCGCGGCCGAGCACGAGCGTCACGTCGGCTCCGGAGACCGACTCGTCCTCCACCACCTTGACGGGGCCGCTCACGTAGCTCGCGACGAGCGCGGCGTTCGCCTCCGCTCCCGGGCGGTACCGCACCTCGGTCGTTCCGAGCGACCCATCCGCGTTCCCGGTCGCGCCTCCCTCGAATCCCGCATCGGTGAGGCCAGAGAGCGCCGTGGCCGCCGCGCCGGTAGCGCCGGACGCGTTGAGCACCTTCACCTTGGTGTCGCCGGGTGACGCGTCGCCCGCGTCGGGTGGCGCGTCGGGTACGACCGTGTCGAAGTCGCGCAGTCGCGTGAGCAGCGCGTCGGCCTCGGGCTGCGTGGCCTCCAGTACCGACTGCCCGCCCTCGGTCGCGGGGGTGTTCGGCACGGTGACGCTCTCGGGGCCACTCGTTGCATCGTCGGCCGCGAACGCGTCGATCAGCGCGAACACGTCGGTACGCCCGAAGTCCTGATCGAGGGTGAGCTTGCCGAGCGCGCTGTCGATGATGTCGTTGCCCTTGATCGGATTTGACATCGCCGCGTTCATCGCTTTGCGGCCCAGCTCGCGCAGGAACGCCTGTTGGCGGGCGATCCGCCCGATGTCGGGGATGGCGTCGGCGTCCTGCCAGCGACCGGTGGCCGGGTCGAGGAGCTCGAGGTGGCGTGACCGTACGAACGAGAGTGCCCCGGCTCCGTCGAGCTCGACGCAGCCCGGGGCCGGGACGTCGAGGAGTGAGAGGGCGTCGCGGGCCGCGGTCGGGAAGTACACCGAGATGTTCCCCACCGCGTCGACGATCTGGCGGAACGAGTCGAAGTTCACCTCGACGTAGTGCTGGATCGGGACGCCGAACTCGCTCTGGAGCGTGTCGGCGATCGCTTGGGGCCCGTCGTTGAACGCCGCGTTGATCTTCGAGTTGCCCTTCCCGGGGATGTTCACCCAGAGGTCGCGCGGGAACGACACGAGCAGGCTGCGCTCCGAGTCGGGATCGACATGCAGCACCATGATCGTGTCGGAGCGCTGACCGCCGACGCCGGAGTCGCCGAACATCTGCTGGTCGAGCTCGGTGGAGACGAAGGATCGGGTGTCGGAGCCGATCAGCAGGAAGTTCGCTCCGCCCCCGGCGGGAGTCGGGGCGAGCTGGAGGTCGACGCGCGGTATCGAGGCGAGCTTCGCCTCGACCAGCAGGTTGGTCCCCACGACCGTCGCGACGACAATCGCTACCACCAGACCCAGCGCGAGCAGCACCCGACCGCGGAACGCGGCGAATCCAGAACGCGGTGCGGGCATCCACTCGACGGTACCGGCCCGAGTCCCGGAATCGTGGTCAGGGAACGCAATTCCGGCCATCTGCAGGGTACGGTCGCCCCGGACACTCCCGCATGACGATTGCCGAGCCCGCATGACGATTGCCGAGCAGCGCGCCGCGGGCGGCCCACCGCAGCGTCCTTCCGGTTCGGGACCGACCGAGTCGGGTGGGTCCGGGTCGTCGCGGTGGAAGTACGGCGCCGTGGCCCTGGCCCTCGTGGTGTTCGCCGCCGCCGCAGTGGTGTTCGCGAGCGGCTCCGATCCGGAGAGTGTCACCGGGACCGTCGACGTCGCCAACCTCCCCGTGGGCCCGACCCCGCCCGGCCTCGATGGTGCGAAGGGCTGGATCAACTCGAAGCCGCTGACCGACGCCGACCTGGCGGGCAAGGTGGTGGTCTACGACTTCTGGACCTACTCGTGCGTGAACTGCATTCGCACGTTGCCGCACCTGCGGGCTCTGCACGACCGCTACGCGAAGGACGGCCTCGTGATCGTCGGCGTGCACTCCCCGGAGTTCGAGTTCGAGAAGGACCACGGCAACGTCGCCGATGCCGTGCAGCGCCTCCATGTCGAGTATCCCGTTGCGCTCGACGACGACATGAACATCTGGAACGCGTTCGGCACGCAGTACTGGCCGCAGAAGTTCGTGGCCGATCGCAAGGGCCACGTGCGCTACGGCCACGTCGGTGAGGGCGGTTACCGCGAGACCGAGAACGTGGTGCGCGAGCTGCTTGGCGTTCCCGCTTCCGCGCCGCGCGCGAGCACCGAGGGCAATGTCAAGGCCTCGCCACCTCCGACCCAGAACATCTCGCCCGAGACGTACCTCGGGCTCGAGCGCGGGAGCGGCGCGGCGACGCTCGACGGCCCGTGGACCTCCGAAGCCCAGTACGTGCAAGCCGATGCGGCGGGCGCGGCGATCGCGCTCGCCTACTCAGCCCGCGAGGTGAACCTGGTGCTCGCGCCGGGCGAGCGCGGTGCAGCCGCGATCGACGTGACGGTCGAGCTCGACGGCGCGCCCCTGCCACCCGAGTACCGAACGCCCGACACCATGGTCGACGACCAGGGGGCAACGTTCGTGCGGGTGACCGGGTCGGATCTCTACCGGCTCGTGATCGGGCCGGCCGTCGGGCAGCACACGATCGGGCTCACGGCACGAGCCCCCGGGCTTCGGGCGTTCGCCTTCACGTTCGGCGCCTGAGCCGGGCTCGTGCTTCCCGAGCTCATCGCGCTCTTCGGCGCCGGCGTCGCGTCGTTCCTGGCTCCCTGCATCGTCCCGCTGCTCCCCGCGTACCTGGGGATCATCGCGGGCGACGCGGCCGAGGCTCGCGACCCCGCCCGAGCCGTGCCCGCAACCATCATCTTCATCCTCGGCTTCGCGACGGTGTTCGCCGGCCTTGGTGCCCTGGCCGGCCTGGTCGGATCGTCGCTGCGCGACATCCAGGTCGTGATCGAGCGCGTCGGCGGGGTGATCATTGTGATCATGGGCCTTGCGCTGCTCGGCGTTGTGCGCGGTCCGCTGTCGCGGGAGCGGCGCCTCGTCACGCGTATCCCGACCGGTGGCGGTCGCGCCCGGCCCTTCGTGGTCGGTGTCGCATTCGGTGCTGCGTGGAGCCCGTGCGTCGGCCCGCTCCTCGCCGCCGCGCTCACGGTCGCCGCGCAGGCCGGACAGGCCTGGCGCGGCGCGCTGCTCCTCCTCGCCTACGCGTTCGGGATCGGGGTGCCCTTTCTCCTCGCGGCGCTCGCGCTCGCGTCGTTCCCCGCGTTCGCGGAGTGGCTCCGCCGCGCGGGCCCGGTCATCGAGCGGGTAGCCGGGGTGCTGCTCGTGATCCTCGGCCTGCTGCTCGCGACCGGCACCTACGGGTACCTGACCTCGTACCTCGCCCGGCTCACACCGTCAGTCGGCGGTCTCTGACTCTTCTGACGCCAGCACCGCACGCGCGGCCGGGAGGTCGTCCTCGAACACGAGCACCGGGTAGCCACCAACCGCCGCAAGGTTGGGCAGCGAACCGCTTCCGTCGTCGGCACCGCGCACGGCCTTGATGCCCGCGTCCTCGAGCCGGGCGAGCGCAGCCTCGGCCTCGATGAAGCTCTCGAAGGTTGCGAGCTCGACGATCTTGCCGTCGGGACGCGGTTCGGGTGCCATGCCGTCAGCGTAGGCCGGACCCGTCTGGCGCGTGCGGTGCGATGCCGATACAACGTCGGCCCCTGGGCCAACCGAGGAGCCTTCCCCCATGATTGAGAGCCGGACCGAGAGTGGTACCGAGATCGAGACCGCGTCGCGCGTCGCCTTTCGCGAGCTGCTCGACACGCTGCGTGAGGCCGATGAGCGGTGGGTCTCGGAAGAGTGGGGCTTGGCCGACGCGGGAAGCGTCGCCGACGGTCACCGGGCGCTGATCCACATCCTCGATGGCGCGCTGGCCTGTCACTTCGAGAGCGATCCGGCCCACCCCGACTTTCGCCGCATCGTGTCGCCGACGCGCAAGATGACGGGCGACAACCCCGACGCGGTGTACTTCGAGGCGCCGGTCGATGCGGCCCGCACCTACCGCGTGTGCGGCAACGTCGCCGGTGCGGTCTACACATCGATCACCGTGGAAGCGGGCGCGTCGGAAGGGAAGTACGCGACGCGCACCGCCGGGGTCATCAACGACACGCAGTTCGACATCGCGCCCGACGGCAGCTACGAGCTGCTCCTGGGTGGCCCGCCGCGCGACCGGAACTGGCTCGCACTCGACCCCGAAGCCGCGCGGCTCACCACGCGCCACTACTTCGAGACTCCGGAGCCGGCGGCCTGCGATCCCGAGCTGCACATCCCGCTGACGATCGAAGTGGCCGACGACCCACCGGGACCCCCGCCGACCTGGGATGACGAGCGCGTCGCCGCCGGCATCCACCGCGTCATCAACTACGTGCGCGGGAAGACGGTCGAGGCGGCGAAGCCGACCGATGACCGGCCGACGTGGGTGTCGACCACGCCGAACGTGTTCAACACGCCCGAAGTCCCGGGCGACCTGGCGTTCTCGGCGTTCGACGCCGCGTACGCGATGGCGCCCTACGTGCTCGGTCCCGA
>JALHSW010000118.1 GCA_022865365.1 Acidimicrobiia bacterium
GCAGGTCGCTCGGCATATCCCGAACACTACGAGCCCCTGGACCATGGCGCTGGCGTGGCCGACGCGCTCGGCCCACTTCGCGGACGCGGAGGCCCGCGCCGAGGGGCTGGGTGACGTGCCAGTGACGCAGGTCGTGCAGCCGGCACGGGATCTCGAGTCGGCGTACGAGTCGGCGGAATCGGTCCGAGAACAGGTTCAAGTGAGGCGGCTCCGCACCGACAGGATGGTCCGAGACGTGCTCGTCAGCGCCGACCCAGAAGCCAAGCCCCACTCCACGACGAACTCGGCCTCGAACTGAACCTTCACGCTCTCCGCCACTCGGCGCGTAGCACGCTGGGCGTTGCGGGAGAAGTGGGGCCGGAAGGGATCGAACCTTCGACCGAGGGATTAGAGGCGTCGAGGCCGTTCCTCACGAGTGTCGCCCTGGGTCCAGACACCCGGAAGATCCGGAACGGAAACGACGTAACCACTGTCGTTGTCGCACTGCTGGACTTGCGCGAACCGCACGGTCGATGTCGGCCAGTCGCTGGTCGCTGGTGCGGCTCACAGCGGGACAGCCTCGGCCAGTGCTCGAGCCCGGTCCGCAGGCTTGGGCATTCCAGGCGTGGCGACATCCACCCGAAAGTCGAACAGCACAGCTCCGTTCCTGGCGAACGCGCCGTGGCGGGGCGGCTTCGGCGGTGTCGTCACCGGTCGTGGATCCACGACTCCCCCGCCCGAAGATCTGGCTGTACCCGCTCGTGCTCAGCGAGCACACCTTCGACAAGTTGCGCCTGCTCGACTGCACCTTCTCCGAGTTCGAGCTTGCCCTCGCGAGCGCAATCATCATTGAGGAGCGCGCGATCTCGTCGACGCAGCTCAAGGAGCTGGTGCTCACGGTCGCGTGGGTTCGACCTCTCCACGTCATCGTCGTGGTCGACGACGATCGCCGCGAGGAACGGATCGTGACGGTCTATGAGCCGACTCCCCGACGTTGGTCCAAGGACTACCGTAGGAGGCGCTGATGCGCTGCGAACACTGCGACCAGGGCGAGCGGGTGCCGGTACGCCGGGCCAAGACCGCTGAGCGCGACGGGAAGGTCGCGGTCGTCCTCGATGTGCCCATGGAGGAGTGCCCGGCATGCGGTGACCGCTGGCTGACCCGCGACGTCGCGGCCCGCCTCGACACGATGCTCAGCGCGATGTTGTCGGGCGACGTCGAGATCGCGACCAGGCACTTCGACGAGCCCGCCCGACCCGCCGCGTAACTGTCTTGTCGCACCGAGCACGAATCGTGGGGCCGGAAGGGATCGAACCTTCGACCGAGGGATTATGAGTCCGCTTGAGGGGGGTGTGTCGACCTGCACCGACGAGCGGATTTGTGCCCTGACCTGCGACTTTGTGTCGCGACCTCTCGCGACGTTTCGCGTGGTTTTCCAATCTCCCGCGGGACCGTCGCGGGACGCGTCCGGGACCGGTCAGCGCCATCGGTCGACGACCGAGACGACGTTCGACGTCGAGGCGGCGACCATGAGCGAGGTTCATCCCGCTCCATACCCGTAAGGTCGTCTGTGGGCACCAGCAGCCAGCGGCGTCGAGGCTGGCTTGTGGGCGTATCGTGGAGGATATGGCTACTCGTTCACTCCATCTCGATCCCGCGCTACGGGAAGCGGTCGAACGCGCTCGCGAGGCGCTCGCCGAGGTGGGCGGGTCGGGCGTGCCGACAGCCGAACGGTACGAGTCTCCGCTCGGAGACCAGGAACGGGCCGCCGTGGCACGGATCTTGCGCGATGGCACGTATCGCCGGTTGGCCGACGGCGTAGCGGCGGACGACGCCGAGCTCGCCGACCTCTGACGACGCCGTCATCGCCGTGCTCGTCGTCGATGACGCGCTGCTCCTTGCCGTTCTTGCCGGAGTGGCGCCAGGTGACGTTCACGCAGCGGCTGACCGCAACGAGGTGTTCACCAC
>JALHSW010000119.1 GCA_022865365.1 Acidimicrobiia bacterium
CGCGACGTTCGGCATCAAGATCCCGTGGGGACTCGGCGTCCAGGTCGACTTCAGCGGCGGTACCGGGTGGCGGGCCTTCGGCCACGGCGGCATGGCATCGTCACGCGGGCTGGCCGACCCCGAGTGCGGCCTGGTGCTCGCGGTGGTCGCGAACGGCCTCGCCGGGTTCTTCGACGCCGAAGCACGCGTGTCGAGCATCACTGACGCGGCGTACAGCGCGCTCGGCCCCGACGTCGCGTCGGTACGGCGGCCCGTCCAAGACATGACGCGCGCGACCAAGGGGCTCAGCACCTGATGTCACACAGCCGGCTCTCAGGTCGGGCTCGGCATCCTCTCAACAGCATCCGCAGCCATCAGAAGGAAGCCACTCCATGCGTCGCTCACTGATCGCCGTGCTCGCCTCGTGCGCGCTCCTCACCGCACTCGCCGCGCCCGCGGCAGCCCACTCGACCTCGGGCGAGGGGTCGGGCGACGTCGACACGACCCAACTCCCGGTGGGCGGCGACCCGGTCTCCGCGGCCGAGGTGGGCAAGGTGTTCTCGTGCCAGACCAGCTTCCCGTCCGATGTCCCCGGCGCCTTCGCCACCGGCGACTGGTTCAACGGCGACGGCACGTGGGATCTCACCAAGAAGCCGACCGTCGACGGCTCGGTCACCTGGCCCGACGCCAACATCACCATCACGACGAGCGGCAGCCAGCGCGTCATCTCGGGGAACGGACTGCCGACCAAGCAGACGACCGGGACCTACCCCGTCGCGTCGAGCGACGACGCCTACAGCTACGACCGGAACCCGAACAGCATCTCGGCGCAGACCGTGTCGATCTCGCTGCCGAAGAACCCGAAGGTCGCGAGCACGCCGACGTGCGTCGGGCTCGGCACGATCGGGATCCTGAAGTCGGGGGTGCAGGTGTTCAACGCGCTCGACGCCGGTGGACGCGACGCCGTCGCGTACGAGATCCAGGACAGCTGCCAGGGCCACCCCGAACGCAGCGGCACGTACCACTACCACTCGATCTCCACGTGCGTTCTCGACAAGCTCGACGGTGGGAGCGGTCACTCGAAGCTCGTCGGCTTCGCCGCCGACGGCTTCGGGATCTATGGCCCCCGGGGAACGAACGGTGAAGCGGTCACCGACGCCGACCTCGACGAGTGCCACGGACACACCCACAAGGTGCAGTGGAACGGCAAGAAGGTGAAGATCTACCACTACCACGCGACCTCGGAGTACCCGTACACCGTCGGCTGCTACCGGGGCACCCCGGTCACGACCAACGGGTAGCACCGTCCCGTCGCGCTCACACGCGACACCGTCAGACCTCGGCGATGATCTCGAGCAGGCGTTCGTGCGTCGCGGGTGGTGCGGCGACGATGTCGCCGGAGTCGAGCCAGGCGGTGTCGTCACCATGCCAGTCGGTGACGACGCCGCCTGCTTCGCGCACGAGGAGCGCGCCGGCCGCCATGTCCCACGGCCCGAGCGCCTGTTCGAAGTAGCCGTCGTACACGCCGGCCGCGCTCCACGCGAGGTCCATGCTCGCCGCGCCCGCTCGCCGGAGGTCCTCGCACGTGCGCAGCGCGCGCTCGAAGACCGGGAGGTACTCGTCGAGGCGCTGCCGCTTGGCCCGGAACGGAAATCCGGTCGCGCAGATGGCCTGCTCCACCGGGCGGCGGCTTACCCAGAGCCGCTCACCGTCGCGGTACGCGCCCCCGCCGGCGCGGGCGGTGTAGGTCTCGCCCAGCATCGGCGCGTGCACCACGCCGACGATCGGAACCCCATCCTCGACGAGCCCGATCGACACGCCGACGATCGGGAACCGGTGCAGGAAGTTGGCGGTGCCGTCGAGCGGGTCGACGAGCCACCCGAGCGGTCCACGTTCACCCCCCTCCTCCTCGCCGAACACCGGGATGTCGGGCGCGGCGGCAACGAGCGCGGCGCGCACCGCACGCTCGCTGGTGGTATCGGTCTCGGTCACCCAGTCGCCGGGAGCCTTCTCGACCACTCCCCCGGCCGTGCCGAACGCGTCGAGGACGATCTCGCCCCCGGCGAGTGCCGCCGCGATCGCGGCGTCGAGGAGCGCGTCGAGGTCGAGGAAGCTCATGCGCTGAGCTCCGAACGCAGCTCGTCGAGCAGCTCGGGGGTGCCGGCGGCGATCAGATCGCGCCGCGCTTCGGGATCGGTGGTGGCGAGGTCCCGGCCTCGGGCATCGATCACGCACGCTCCCGCTTCGGTGCAGATCAGCAACGCGCCCAGGTAGTCCCACGGTGCCTCCCCGACCCGGTGGCCGAAGTAGCCGTCGAAGCGGCCGGCGGCCACATCGCACAGCGCGAGCGCGCAAGAACCCATCGCCCGATACTGCTTCCATCCGAGATGGCGATCGGGGAGACTCCCGACGGCGAGCATCGAGTCGGCGATCCGCGTCGCCGGCGACGCCTCGATCGGCACCCCGTCGGCCCAGGCGCCGCCCCCGCGCACCGCAGTGAAGCGTTCGCCCGTCACCTGGTTCGCGACGAACGCCGCGAGGGGCCCGTCGGCGTCGAGCGCGCAGAGCGAGATCGCCCAGTACGGGATCCGACGAGAGCAGTTCGTCGAACCGTCGACGGGGTCGACGACGACGGTGACGGTCGCATCGGACGGACCGCTGCGCCCCGACTCCTCGCTCACGATCGCGACGCCCGACGGCGCCAGCACCTCGAGCACGGCCGCATCGGCGACGAGGTCGAGCGCGTACTGGCCCGGGACGTCGGTACGGGCGCGGCGCGCCGCCCCCCGCACCGGCGCCAATGCGGCCGCCTGCGCATCGGCGCACGTAGCGAACAGTGCCAGAAGTTCGGAAGCCTGCATGGTGGTCCGGAGTCTCGCAGACGATCCCGGCCCGGACCCCGGTCAGACCGGAACGGCGGGGCGCAACCGCTCGGCGGCGGCGGCGACCACGGGATCGATGCCGGCCGCGCCGGCATCGACGAGAGCGAGCAGCTCGCTGCGCATGTGGGGATCCCAGAACGTCTGCAGGTGCTTCGCCACCTCGTCGACCGCGACGGCGCGCTCGTGATGGCGGAACTGGTCGGTGATCTGGTTCGCCATCCGGACGAGCTCGCGCGCCGGATCTGCCCCCACCTGCTCGTCCGGACGTGGCGTGCGCACGTCGGCCGGCGCGACCTGCACCGCGGTGACCTTGTACTCGGGGCAGTTCGTCGCCCAGTCCGAGTGCTCGGTCGTGACGACGTTGGCGCCGGTGACCGGGAAGTGGAAGGTGGTGTAGACGACGCCGGGCGACATCCGGTCGGAGATGTGTGCGTGCAGGGTCGTCTCACCGGCCCGGCTCGAGATCCTGACGATCTCGCCGCTGCGGATGCCCCGTTCCTCCGCGTCGCTCGCGTGCATCTCGAGCACGTCTTCGTCGTACCACTCGACGTTGGGCGTCCGACGCGTCTGCGACCCGACGTTGTACTGGCTCAGCACCCGCCCGGTGGTGAGCAGCAGCGGGTACGCGCGACTCGAGTGTTCGTCGGTCGGGACGAACGGCGTCTCGACGAAGCGGCCCTCACCTCGAACGAAGTGGTCGACGTGCATGATCGGAGTTCCCTGCGGCGCCCCGTCGTTGCACGGCCACTGGACGCTGCCGACCTCGTCGAGCAGCGAGAACGACACCCCGGCGAACGTGGGCACCAGCGCGGCGATCTCGTCCATGATCTCGGACGCGCGGTCATAGTGCATGGGGTAGCCCATCGCGGTCGCCAGCTCGGACACGATCTCCCATTCGTGCTTCCCGGCGCGTGGGGGCATCACCGGCCGCACCCGGTTGATGCGCCGCTCTGCGTTCGTGAACGTCCCGTCCTTCTCGAGGAACGACGTGCCGGGCAGGAACACGTGGGCGAAGCGCGACGTCTCGTTCAGGAACAGGTCCTGGACGACGACGAGCTCCATCGCCGCGAGGGCGGCGGCCACGTGATGCGTGTTCGGATCAGACTGGGCGAGGTCCTCACCCTGCACGAACAGCCCCTTGAACCCACCGAAGATCGCCTCGTTGAACATGTTCGGGATGCGCAGTCCCGGCTCTGCATCGAGCGGCACACCCCAGCGGGCCTCGAACTGCCCGCGGACGGTCGGGTCCGAGACGTGGCGGTACCCGGGGAGCTCGTGCGGGAACGACCCCATGTCGCAGGACCCCTGCACGTTGTTCTGGCCCCGGAGCGGGTTGACCCCGACCCCGTCGCGCCCGATGTTGCCGGTCGCCATCGCGAGGTTGGCCATGCCCATGACCATCGTCGAGCCCTGGCTGTGCTCGGTGACACCGAGCCCGTAGTAGATCGCCGCGTTCGCACCCTTGGCGTAGAGGCGCGCCGCGGCCCGGACCTCGGCCGCCGGGACCCCCGTGTAGGTCTCGGTGGCCTCGGGGCTGTGCTCGGGGCCGGCGATGAACGCGGCCCACGTGTCGAAGCTCTCCCGATCGCAGCGGGCATCCACGAACGCCCGGTCGACGAGGCCCTCGGTGACGACGACATGACCGAACGCGTTCACGAGCGCGACGTTGGTGCCGGGGCGCAGCTGCAGGTGATGGGCCGCCTGCACGTGGGGGCTGCGCACCAGGTCGATGCGCCGGGGGTCGGCGACGATGATCTGCGCGCCGTCGCGTAGTCGGCGTTTCATGCGTGAGGCGAACACCGGGTGCGCGTCGGTCGGGTTCGCGCCGATGAGCAGGATCACATCCGCGTGCTCCACCGACGCGAAGTGCTGCGTTCCGGCCGAGGCCCCGAACGTCTGCTTGAGCCCGAAGCCGGTCGGCGAATGGCAGACGCGCGCGCAGGTGTCGACGTTGTTGTTGCCGAACGCGGCGCGCACCATCTTCTGGACCGCCCAGACGTCCTCGTTCGTGCAGCGCGACGAGGTGATGCCGCCGATCGCGCCGGCGCCGAAGCGATCCTGGAGATCGCGTAGACGCTCCGCGGTGTGCTGGATCGCCTCGTCCCAGGTCACCTCACGCCAGTCGTCGGTGACATCTCCACGGATCATGGGATGGAGCACCCGCTCGCGATGCGTTGCGTATCCCCACGCGAAGCGGCCCTTCACGCACGAGTGACCCTCGTTGGCTCCGCCGTCCTTGGTCGGCACCATGCGCACGACCTGGTCGCCCTGGAGCTCGGCCCGGAAGCTGCAACCGACCCCGCAGTAGGCGCAGGTCGTGAGGACACTCCGGCGCGGCTGGCCGAGCTCGATCACCGTCTTCTCGGTGAGCGTCGCGGTCGGGCAGACCTGTACGCACGCGCCACATGACACGCACTCGGAGTCCATGAACGACTCACCGGCACTCGCCGCCACCAACGAGTCGAACCCGCGCCCCTGGATCGTGAGCGCCAGCGTCCCCTGGATCTCGTCGCACGCGCGCACGCACCGCGAGCAGACGATGCACTTCGACGGGTCGAAGGTGAAGTACGGGTTGCTCGTGTCGGGCTCGAGGTCGAGGTGATCGTCACCCTCGGTGCCGTAGCGGACGCTGCGCAGACCCACGGCACCGGCCGTGTCCTGGAGCTCGCAGTCGCCGTTCGCCGCGCAGGTGAGACAGTCGAGCGGATGATCCGAGATGTAGAGCTCCATCACCCCCCGTCGCAGCCGCTCGAGCCGCGGCGTCTGGGTCCGCACCCGCATCCCGTCGGCGACCGGCATGGTGCACGACGCGGGGGCGGTCGCCAGCCCGTCGATCTCGACGAGGCACAAGCGGCACGAGCCGAACGCGTCGAGGCGGTCGGTGGCGCAGAGCTTGGGGATGTCGAACCCCGCGAGCGCGGCGGCCCGCATCACCGAGGTCCCGGGAGGCACCATGACCGCGCGACCGTCGACCTCCAGCGCGATCGTCGCCGGGCCCGCGACCGGCTTGGTCCCGAGATCCACCTCGCCACTGACGGTCATCGATCCTCCTGCACCCGCCCGACGGTAGTGCCCGGCCGGGCGAAATCGTCCGGGAAGTGACGCAGGGCGCTGCGAACCGGGAGGGGCGTGAGCCCTCCCATCGCACACAGCGATCCGTCGGCCATCACCTCGCAGAGGTCCTCGAGCAGCACCAGGTTCGCGTCGCGATCCTCGTCGGCGATGATCCGGTCGATGACCTCGACACCCCGAACGGCGCCGACCCGGCACGGCGTGCACTTGCCGCACGACTCCTCGGCGCAGAACTCCATCGCGAAGCGAGCCTGGCGGGCGAGATCGACGGTGTCGTCGAAGACCACGACGCCGCCGGGCCCGAGCAACGCGTCCTCGGCGGCGAGCGACTCGTAGTCCATCGGGACGTCGAGTCCCGACGCGGGAAGGTACGCACCGAGCGGGCCGCCGACCTGGACGGCTCGCACGGGACGGCCACTGCGGGTGCCTCCACCGAAGTCGTGCACGAGCTCGTCGAGCGTGATCCCGAACGCGGTCTCGACGATCCCGCCGCGGGCCACGTTGCCACCGAGCTGGAACACCTGGGTCCCTCGCGACCTCCCCGCCCCGAGCCTCCCGTAGGCATCGGCGCCACCGGCGAGGATCGCGGGCACGGTCGCGAGCGTCAGCACGTTGTTCACGATGGTCGGGCGGCCGAACAAGCCCTCGATCGCCGGGAGCGGCGGCTTCGCCCGCACCACCCCGCGCTTGCCCTCGATGCTCTCGAGCATCGCGGTCTCCTCACCGCAGACGTACGAGCCTGCGCCGACCCGCAGGTGGATGTCGAAGGAGAGGTCCGAACCGAGCACCGACGAGCCGAGCCATCCGCGTTCGTAGGCGATCCCGATCGCAGCCTCCATCACGTCGAAGGCGTCCGGGTACTCGGAGCGGAGATACACGAACCCATCGCGTGCGCCGACCGCTCGGGCCGCGATCAACATTCCTTCGATGAGCAGGAACGGATCTCCCTCCATGAGCATCCGATCGGCGTAGGTGCCGCTGTCACCTTCGTCGGCGTTGCAACACACGAACCGCTCCCCGACCGGCGTCTCCGCCACCGTCGTCCACTTGATCCCGGTCGGGAACCCGGCACCGCCGCGCCCGCGGAGCCCGGAGTCGATGACGGCCGCGATGATGTCGGTCGGGGACAGCTCGAGCGCGCGCCGGATCCCGGCAAGACCATCGGTTGCCTCGTACTCGTCCGCCGAGAGCGGGTCGGTCACGCCCACCCGGGCAAACGTGATCCGATCCTGGCGCGCGAGCCACGGGATCTGCTCGGTCGGGCCGAGGGCCAGCGCGTGGGGGGCCGCGTCGAGGAGCCCGGCGGCGAACAGATCAGGAACATCGTCGGGCGTGACCGGCCCGTACCCGACCCGACCCGACTCGGTCGCGACCTCTACCAGCGGTTCGAGCCAGAGGAGTCCGCGCGACCCGTTGCGGACGATCCGCACGTCAGCGCCACTCGCGCGCGCGGCATCGGCGATCCGAATGGCGACGACGTCGGCGCCGACGGAGCACGCCGCGGCATCGCGCGGCACGTACACGGTGGTCGGCGTCATCAGCCCGCGCGCTCGCCGGCTTCGCCCAGGAGCGCGACGAGGTGGTCTTCGTCGACACGCCCGTGGAGGCTCCCGTCGACGGTCACCGACGGTCCGAGCGCGCAGTTGCCGAGACAGAACACGTCGTCCAGAGACACCGAGCCGTCGGCGGTGGTGGCGCCGACCGCGATGCCCAGATGTGCCCGAGCGCGGGCGACGAGCTGCTCCGCCCCGGTCGCCTGGCACGCCTCGGCCCGGCAGATCCGGACCGCATGTCGCGCCGGTGGCTCCGGTCGGAAGTCCCGGTAGAAGGTCACGACCCCGTGCACCTCGGCACGCGAGAGGTTGAGCTCATCCGCGATCACCGGCACCGCCCGGGGATCGATCCAACCCAACTCGTTCTGGACCGCGTGGAGCACGGGAAGGAGCGCACCGCGCCCGACAAGCAACGGCGCGATCACCTCACGGCACCTGGCCTCCGACCACGCACCCGGCGCCGACCCCGGGCCCCCATCCATCAGGTCAGGCATCCCATCAGGTCAGGCATCAAGGTCGAGTCGCTCTGCCCCGGCGTACACGTTCATGCGGTCGTCGCGCAAGAACCCGACAACCGTCTGACCGAACTGCTGCGCGGCTGCGACGGCCAGGCTCGACGGAGCCGACACCGCGCACAGCACCGGGATGCCGGCGACGGCTGCCTTCTGCACGATCTCGAAGCTGATCCGACCCGACACGAGCAGGACGGACGTCGAGAGCGGAAGCGTGCCTTCGAGGAAGGCGTTGCCGACCACCTTGTCGAGCGCGTTGTGGCGGCCGATGTCCTCGCGCAGCACCGCGAGCTCACCCTCAGGAGTGAAGCACGCGGCTGCATGCAGTCCGCCGGTCTCGTCGAAGAGCAGTTGCGAGTCGCGCAGGAGCCGCGGGAGGCCGGCGAGCACCGAGCGGGAGACGCGGGGTCCGGGGCCCACGGGCTCGCACGCGACCGCCACGTCGTCGATTGCCGTCTTGCCGCAGAGACCGCAGCTCGCGTTCACCGCGAACGACCGGCGAGGTCCGAGGTCGATCGCGTGACGCAGGCGGAGCGTGACGACGTTGTAGTGCTGCTCCCCCGCCTCACCGACGCAGTAGGCGACCTCGGCGAGCGAGGCCGGCTCGCTGAGGAGCCCCTCGGTCACGCAGAAGCCGACCGCGAGCTCGAAGTCATGACCCGGCGTGCGCATCGTGACGGCAAGCGCTTCGGGTTCGGCACCCGGGAACCGGAGCCGGATCTCCATCGGCTCTTCGGTGACCAGGCGATCGGGGCGCTCTCGAACCTGCGTGCCGTCGACGGCCACGACGCGTGCGGACGTGACCGGACGGCGGACGGGCGCGCCGGGCTCGATCACGCCGGACTCAGGCACAGACATCGAGGCTACCCGGGTAATTCGATCCCGGCGCGCGCCGCATCCGCCGGCGTGTCGACATCGGCGAACGCTGCCGCCGATGCCACGCGGCCCCACTCGTCGACGTGAGCCTCGTGCACAAGCACCGCGGCGAGCAGCGCCCGCAGCGATCGTTCGCCCGCGGCCAGACGCGCCGGCACCGCACCGAGCGCGTCGCGGCCGTAGCGAGCGCAGAGCGTCTGCGGCATCCCGTCGACGACCGGCACCACCGTGGCCGGTGCCGGGTGATTGGCGAGCCACGCGAGGACGGCGGCGTCGATCGAGGGGAGGTCGACGGCCAGCACGAGCGCAGCACACTCATAGCCCCGGGCGGCGAGCACCGACGCCCCCGCGGCGAGCGCGGCGAGCGGGCCGCCGCCGGGCGGCGTCTCGCTCACCGACGGGCCCTCGCCGTAGCCCGGGCCGACCTCGACGACCATGTCGCAAACATCGCCGAGCAACCGCGACGAGCGGTCGACCAGCCGCTCGCCCCGCACGAGGAGCGTCGCCTTGTCGGTCCCGAGCCGGCGACTCGAGCCGCCGGTCAGGAGCAACCCTGCACAGCCCACGCCCCAAACGGTACCGTGCTATTCGTGGAGCTCCACATTATGCGGCGCCGGGTCGCACAGGCTCGCGTCGGGAGACTCGCTACCATCGCCGCCGGCGGCCAACCCCACCTGGTACCGGTCTGCTTCGCCACGACGGGCGACCAGCTCGTCACCGCTGTCGACAACAAACCGAAGACGACGACACTGCTCAAGCGCTTCGACAACGTGCGGGCCAACCCTGCGGTGAGTCTCCTCGTCGACCACTTCGAGGACGACTGGTCGCTGCTGTGGTGGGTACGCGTCGACGGTCAGGCCCGCGTCGTGGAGGAGAGCGCCGAGCTCGACACGATGCTCGCGCCACTCCTCGAGAAGTACCGCAGTCACTACGGGCTACGCCCACCGAAGGGCCCCGCGATCGTCGTCGACCTGCTCCGGTGGGTCGGCTGGTCGGCCTCCGCGTCAGCGTGACCGGGCGATCCTGACCGAGGCGTACCTGACCGACGCGTCCCTGGGGGCGGTTCAGGGCGACGCCGGCGACGCGTCCGACCCCAGGAGCCGGTACGCCACGACCACCCAGCGACCGGCTCGTTGCTCGAGCTGCAGCTCGTTGTGCGCGGCGCCACCGTTGCGGAGGGCGACCAGGGTCTGAACGACCGCGACCTGATCTCCGGTCTCGAAGCGTTCGACCGACACCGAAGCGGCGAGCCCACCGAGATCCGCCTGTCCCACGTACGCCGCTCGCTTCGCCTCGATGAAGGGCTTGCGCCCCATCCCGTCCCGTAGCTCGTCGCCCGACAGAGTCCACAGGGCGTCGAAATCAAGGCCGTCCCACGCGCGCTCGTACGCCACGGCGACGTCGTCCGGCGGTGGTCCCGGGTCACGCGCCACCGCGATGACGAGGGCGATGATGAGCACGAAGATGGCTACGCCGACAACGGCAGTGACCACGTCAACTCGCTTCCAACGCGGCGTCGATGCGCCCGGCGAGGTCGATGTCGCGCGTGGTGAGTCCACCGGAGTCGTGCGTGGTGAGCGCCACCCGAAGACGCCGATAGCGGATGTCGAGGTCGGGGTGGTGGTCGGCGGCCTCGGCGAGCGCCGCGATGCGACCCACGAACGCGATCACGGCCGGGAAGGTGGGGAGCTCGAAGGTGCGGACGATCTCGTCGCCCTCGCGGGTCCACGCCGGCAGCCCGGCCAACGCCTCCCGCACCTCGTCGTCGGTGAGCTTCGCCATTGCGCCATTGTCGACCCGTCAGCGCCGGAAGCCAAACCGGCCGCCCCGGGTGTCCGGTCCGGGCCGCAGGGCTGCGCCCGGCCCGGCCGTAGGCTGCGGAACGTGACCTGCCCCTCCTGCGGAGCCGACGCACCACCCGAAGCCCGCTTCTGCCCGACGTGCGGGCACGCGCTGGTGACCCGGCCCGACGAGCGGCGGGTCGCCACGCTCGTGTTCGGCGACCTCGTCGGCTTCACCGCGCTGTCCGAGTCGGCCGACCCCGAGCAGGTGAAGCGGCTGGTCGACACGTGCTTCGAGGCCATGTCGGGTGACGTGCTCGCGTACGGCGGTCGGGTCGACAAGATCGTGGGCGACGAGATCGTCGCGATCTTCGGTGCACCGGTCGCGCACGAGGACGATGCCGAGCGCGCGGTGCGATGTGCGCTCCAGATGCAGCGCACCCTCGCGAGCCTGAGCGAGCGCCTCGGGGCCGACGTCGAGATGCGCGTCGGTGTGAACACCGGTGAGGTGCTCGTCGGCGCGCTACGCGGTGGCGGCGACTTCACCGCGATGGGTGACGTGGTGAACATCGCAAGCCGGCTCCAGAGCGCCGCTACACCCGGGCAGGTCATCGTCGGCCCTCTCACCGAAGCCGCAGCCCGCGACGCGATCCGATACGAACCCCTCGGTCCGCTGCAGATGAAGGGCCGCGACGAGGCCGTCGAAGCCTGGGTCGCGCTCGAGACCGTCGCGCCCCCGGGTGGCCGGCGGCGTCGCCGCGCCCGCACCCCGATCGTCGGTCGTGACGCCGAGCTCACGATGCTCCGCGGAATCCTCGACGCCGCGGCGAGCCGCCGGCGCGCGCACCTCGTGATCATCACCGCGGACGCGGGCGTCGGCAAGAGCCGCCTGGTGGGCGAGATCATCCGGTCGGCCGACGGCTCCTCCTCCGCGCGCGTGCTGCGCGGTCACTGCGTCCCGTACGGCGAGGACGTCTGGTGGCCCGTCGCCGAGATCATCCGCGATGTGTGCGCGATCGACCGTGGTCCCGACGACACCACCGAGACCGTCCGCGTCGCGGTCAATGCCGCCCTGAGCGAGATCTTCGGCGCCGACCTCGACGACGACGACCTCACCCGCACGTCCCGGGGCCTGCTGTACCTGCTCGGACACGGCGAGGACCTCCACGACCTTGACCCGACGCGAGCACGGGACGACGCGATCCGATCCGTGCTCCGCCTCCTGACCGCGATCGCGCGCGACCAGACGCTCATCGTGACGCTCTCCGACCTCCACTGGGCCGACGAGCTCGTCCTCACGATGGTGGGACGCCTCGTCGAAGGGCTCCGTGGTCTCCCCTTCGCGCTCTTCGCCACGACCCGGCCCGAGCTCCTCGACCGTTGGCGCCCCGAGCCGGGACGCCACAACCTCACCCTCCTCAACCTCGATCCACTCGACGCCGACGCCGTCACCGCGCTGGCGCGCGAGCTGCTCGGGCCCGACGTCGAACCGGACCTCGTCGCCGTGCTGTACGAGCGCTCCGGCGGCAACCCGTTCTTCGTCGAGGAGCTCGCGGCGCTCCTGCGCGAGACCGACCTCGAGCAGGCCGTCCACACGCTCGATCCCGGCCGACTTCCGGCCACGTTGCGCGGGTTGGTCGCGGCACGCCTCGACGCGCTGAGCGCGGGCGAGCGCAACGCGCTCGAGGACTGCGCCGTCGTCGGTTCGAGCGGCAGCATCGAGACGGTCCGCGCGCTCGTCGATGCTCGCGGTGACGCGATCGACGTGGATGATGCGCTGGCCCGCCTCGGTGCCCGGGAGCTCATCGACAGGGACCGCGACAACTTCGTCTTTGCGTCCGAGGTCGTGCGCGACGTGGCGTACGGCACCCTCGCCAAGGCCGAGCGGGCCCGCCGCCACGCGGTGCTCGGCGCCTGGCTGGCCGAACGGCCGGGCGCCGAGACCTCGACCGGGACCGTCGAGCGCGCCGCGCACCACTACGGGATCGTGGCCGAGCTGCTGCGGGAGCTGGGGTCGGTCAGCGGCGTCTCCGACGACTTCGCGTCCCGAGCACTTCCCGTCCTCGAGGCGGCCGCTCGTCGGGCGACCGAGAGCGAGGTGTGGCGCAACGCGGCGCGTCTCTACGATCAGTGCCTCGCCCTCACCGACGACCACACGCCTGACACCGACCGTTGGCGGCTGCTCCTCGGGCGGGCACACGCGCTCGCGGAGCGACGCGAGCTCGCAGAGGCGCGCGCCGATCTCGACGAGGTGTTCGAGGACGCACCGAGCGGCGGTCGCGTCCACGCCATGGCACTCACCCAACTCGGCGAGATCCATCAGATGGCGGGCGACTACCCGGGATCGTTCGAGACGATGGAGGAGGCCCTCGCGATGTGGCGCGCCCTCGGCGACGAGCACGGTCTCGCCACGGCGTTGCGAACCCAGGGTCGGACCGCGATGTTCCACGGAAACTTCGTGCAGGCCGAGGCGGACTGCACCGAGGCGCTCGAGCTCTACCACAACCTCCGCGACCGCCGCGGTGAGGCGTGGGCGCTCCAGAACCTCGCGACGATCGCATTCTTCCGAGGTGATGCCGAGGTGGCCGAGCAGCGGCTCAGTGCCGCGGGTGAGATGTTCCACGACCTCAACGACTGGGGCGGGCTCAACTGGAGCTGGGCCATCCTGGCGTGGACGCGCTTCATCCAGGGTCGCACGGCCGAAGCCGAGCAGATCGCAACCGAGCAGCTCCCCGAGAGCGAGGCTCGTGGCGACGCCTACGTGTCGGGGATCCTGGAGATGCTCCTCGGCAACCTCGCGATGTGGGAGGGTCGGTCGGCCGTCGCCGTGGAACGCGCCCGCCGGGCCGTGAACCGCTTCCGCCTCCTCGGTGACCCGTGGGCCATCGCCAACTCGCGCGGCGTCGAGCTGCGCGCCCGAGTCGCCCTGGGCGAGGTGGACGACGCCCTCAGTCAGCTCGACGAGGAGGTGGGCGGCGACGATCACGGGATGTACCCGGCACTGCGGGCCCAGGTCCTCGTGCAGCTCGGCGATCCCGAGGCGCTCGCAGCATCGCTGCACGTCACCGCGAGCGTCGATTCGGGGATGGGCTTCTCACGCGAGATGCGTCGAACCCTCGGGCTGGCGCTGCTCCAAGCCGGACGGATCCCCGAAGCGGTGGCCGCGCTCGAAGCGATCACCGGGGCGGAGGAATGCGGTCCCGCCGACGCTGCGGCGCTCGGCCTTGCCTACGCCGCCGCGCGTCGCCCGTCCGACGTGGAAGCGATCGAGGCGTTCGCCTCCGCCGGCACCTATCTCGATCGCCTCCAACGCGATCTCGCCGACGCGTTCGCGCTCGTCCAGCGAGGCGACCCCGCTGCCGCGGCCGCGTTCGACGCGGTGCTCGCCGAGATCGACACGACCGAGTCGCGACTCGACCAGGCGATCGTACGGCTGGCACGAGCGCACGCTTGGAGGGCGCTGGGGCTCGACGACGCCCCGGCAGCCGAGCACGAGGCGAACGCCCGGCTCGCGTCGCTGGGCATCGAGGCACCCGGTTGGGTCACCGTCTTCTCCGCGGCGACCGGCGCCTAGACCGAAATCCCTAGACCACCCGAAGCGCGTCGAGCACCCTCGCGCACGCAAGACCGTCGGCGAACGTCGGGACTCCCGGCGGCGCCACCCCGTCCTCGACCGCGTTGCGCACAACCACGGCCCAGCGCCGCATCGGCTCGGTGTGCGGATCGCCCTCAGGCGCGGGACGCTCTCGTTCCTCCCGGCTGCCGTCGGCCCGGCGCAGCACGACGCGCTGCTCCCCCACACACTCGAGCACGCCCTCGTCGCCGGCGATGACCAGCCGCGGGGCAATGTTCGTCGGCGCCGCGAAGCTCGTGTCGATCGACACGGTCACCCCTCCCTCGAGCGTGAGCCACGCCGAGAACGAGTCCTCGGCGTCGCAGACCTGCGGGATGCCTCTCGGGTCCGCGCGCTCGGGCACGACGGTTCGACACTCCCCGCGGGCCTCGACGACCTCGCCGAAGATCCAACGCAGCGCATCGACGGCGTGCGACCCCCACGCACCCAGCCAGCCGCCCCCCGTCGAGCGCTCGAAGAGCCAGCCGTAGGGCCGCAGCGGAACCCGCGACCCGGCGCTCAGGTGCGTCCACGTGACGTGCTCGGGCCGGCCCACCGCGCCGTCGCGCACCATCTCGCGCACCAGCTCCCGTATCGGGTGGCACCGGAACTCGAAGTTGACCAGGTGTGTGCATTCGGCGGCCTCGGCCGCGCCGAAGAGCGCCTCGGCCTCCCCGGCATTCACCCCGAAGGGCTTGTCGCACAGGACCGCATGGCCGGCCACGAGCGCCCGCCGCACGTGCGAGACATGCAGGTAGGGCGGAGAGTGGACCGACACGAGGTCGAGGTCGAGGCGGTCGCACAGGTTCGCGACGTCGGCGTCGTTGCGAGCCGACACGACCTCGACAACCTCACACCCGTCGGTCGCGGCAAACGCGGGTGCAACCACCCTCCGACCGAAGCCGGTCCCGATCACGCCGACGCGCACCGTCACCGCGTTACTCCCCCACCGTCGCGGTCGGGTCGGGATCGATGCCGCCGACGCCGAGGTGGAGGCGGGCGAGGAACCAGTGGCCGAGCGGACCGATGCCGAACGCGAACAGCACCGTGCCGACCCCGACGTCGCCACCGAGCGCCCAGCCGATGGCCAACGCGGCGAGTTCGAGCAGGGTGCGCACCGCCCAGAGCGGGAAGCCCTTGGCCGCGATGCCGGTCATCAGCCCGTCGCGCGGCCCCGGCCCGAGCCCGGCGCCGATGTAGAGCCCGATGCCGAGCGCGGTCACGACGATGCCGCCGAGCAGCATCGGCCAGCGCAGCGCCAGCTCGTCGGGTGCGTCGATGAGGTGCAGCCCCGCGTCGACGACGAAACCGACGGTCAGGGTGTTGATGAGTGTGCCGATGCCGAAGCGCTGCCCGAGCGGGATCCACGCCACGAGGATGACCAGGCCGAGGAGCACGACCACGACGCCGAACGACAGACCGGTGACGTCGGCCAGCCCTTGGTGCAGCACGTCGTAGGGGCTCACGCCCAGACGAGCCTGGATGATGAGGGTCACGCCGAAGCCGAGCACGATGATCCCGGCGAGGAGCCGCGGCACGCGCACCCGCAGCTCAGCGAG
>JALHSW010000120.1 GCA_022865365.1 Acidimicrobiia bacterium
CCGCGTGCGCCTCAACCGCGACATGTCGGCGCTCCGACTCGATGTCGACACGGGTGTCACTCCGAACGATCTTCGCCAGGGTGCGTTCGACCAGGAGCGTGTGCGGGTGCTCTTCGACCAGCTCGCGTTCCGCACCCTGTTGCCGCGGATGATGGACGCGGTCGGAGCGGTCGCGGCCGAACCCGAGTCCGAGATGCTCGAGACCGAGGTCGTGGTGCTCCGCGATGCTGCCGCGGCGGCTGAGAGACTGCGTGACCTCGCGTCGTCCGGCAAGCGGTACGCGCTCGAACCCCGGTGGGACGGCACCCCTGGTCGCAGCGGGCTCGTCGGCCTGGCGATCGCGACCGACGACGGCGACGTCGCGTACCTCGACGGTGCGCTGCTGCACGAGGCCGAGGTGGCCGCGGCAGGGGGCGCACTCGTCGCGATCGGTGGCCCGCCGCTCGTCGCGCACCGCGCGAAGGACCTCATGCACGGCCTCGGCTCCGACGTGCGCACCCTCGACCAGGACACCGCGGTGATGGCGTACCTCCTCGACCCGGGCGAGGGGAAGTACCGCCTCGAGGACCTCGCGATCCGATACCTGTCGCTGGAGGTGCGCTCCCCCGACGTCGAGGAGGGCACGCTCGACCTCGACGGCATGGCCGGTGCGGAGGAGACCGGCCGACGTGCCGCGGTGGTGCTCCAGCTTGCCGACGTACTCGGCGAGGCACTCGTCGCACGGGAGCTTACGGATCTCTACGAGCGCTTCGAGCGACCGCTGGTGCGCGTGCTCGCGAAGATGGAGCACACCGGGATCCGCGTGGACCGCGAGTTCCTGAGCGTGCTGAGTGCGGAGCTGAACAAGGAATGCGATCGGCTGATGCGCGCGATCTGGGCGCACGCGGGAGAAGAGTTCAACGTGAACTCGACGCCCCAGATGCGCGTCGTGCTGTTCGACAAGCTCGGCCTGACACCGGTCAAGAAGACCAAGACCGGCCCGTCGACCGACGCCGACTCGCTGCAGAAGATGATCGATGACCATCCGATCGTCGCCGACCTCCTGCGCTACCGAGAGGTCGAGAAGCTCCGGAGCACCTACGCGGATGCGCTGCCGCCGCTCATCGCCGCCGATGGGCGCGTGCACGCGACCTTCAAGCAGACCGATACCACGACAGGTCGGATCTCTAGCGAGGCACCCAACCTCCAGAACATCCCGGTGCGTACCGCCGACGGACGCGAGTTCCGGCGGGCGTTCATCGCCGACGAGGGCTTCGGCTTGCTCACCGCCGACTACAGCCAGATCGAGCTGCGCGTCCTGGCCCACCTGGCCGAGGACCCGGGGCTCGTCGACGCCTTCGATCGTGGTGTCGACATCCACACCGCGACGGCGGCGAAGGTGTTCCACAAGGACGAGGGTGAGGTGAACGCCGAGGATCGTCGGTTCGCGAAGGTCGTGAACTACGGGCTCGCCTACGGCATGGAGGCCTACGGCCTGAGCCAGCGCATGGATGTCGCGGTCGACGAAGCACGCGACATCCTGGACGACTACTTCGCGGCGTTCCCGAACGTGCAGGAGTTCATGGAACGCACGGTCGAGGAGGCGAAGCAGCGTGGGTACACGACCACCATCTTCGGAAGGCGCCGCCAGATCGCCGAGTTGTCATCCGACAACTTCCGCATCCGCCAGATGGGGGAGCGCATGGCCCAGAACGCCCCCATCCAGGGCTCGGCGGCCGACATCTTCAAGCTCGCCATGATCGGTGTCGACGCCGCGCTCGACGCGGGCGGCTTCGAGACCCGCATGCTGCTCACCGTGCACGACGAGCTCGTCTTCGAGGTGCCCGTCGTCGAGCGCGAGCGGGTCGAGCCGGTCCTGCGCGAGGTGATGGAGTCGGTGACCGAGCTCAACGTGCCCCTCGTCGTCGACATCGGGTTCGGTCCCAATTGGGCGACGGCCAAGTAGCCCATGAACCGGGTGCGGCCTGGTTCAACGAGGTCGCGCGGTTCCTCGGCCCGGCGTACCTCCGGAACGCGTTCACGAAGGGGACCGAGCCGGAGGTCGAGTTCCTCGTCGACGCGCTCGGGCTGACCGCCGGACAGCGCGTGCTCGACGTCGGCTGCGGTCCGGGGCGGCACGCGCTGGCGCTCGCTCGTCGGGGAATCGTCGTGACCGGGATCGATGCGTCGCCGGACTTCGTTCGGTTGGCTCGGGACGCGGCGGCCGTCGAGGGACTCGACACGACCTTCGGGGTCCTCGACGTGCGCGAGCTCGCGTACCACGGTGAGTTCGATGCCGCGATCTGCCTGTGTCAGGGAGGCTTCGGGCTCCTCGGTGGGCGCGACGAGGTGGACGTGTTCGGCCGAATGGTGCGCGCCGTCCGACCGGGCGGCGGGCTCGCGGTGTCGGCGTTCCACGCACCCTTCGCGATCCGCCACCTGGAGGCCGGTGAGACGTTCGATCCCGCGACCGGCGTCTTGCACGAGGTCGCGACGGTGCGGAACGAGCGTGGCGAGGAGCAGGAGTTCGACCTCTGGACGACCTGCTTCACCGTGCGTGAGCTCGAGCTCCTCGCGGCGACAGCAGGAGTCGCGCTCGACGGCATCTACGGTGTTGCCCCGGGCCGCTACCGCCTCGCGCCACCCGACCTCGATGCACCCGAGCTGCTGCTGGTGGGGCGCTGCGGGAACTGACCGGATAGCCTGGATGCGCAGTCCCCGCCGGGGGCTGCGTCGTCCGTGTTCGCGTCCTGACCTCCCAGCATCGCTGCGGGTCCCGTCGCCCTGCGGGCGACCAGGGTTCTCGAGGAGTCAGCAGTTGTCGGAGCAGGACGCGACGGTGGGCGTGAGCGCCCCCGTCCTGGAGCAGGAAGTGGGGGACGCAGGCGTGACGCCGGCCCCCGAAGCAGCTACCACAGAGCCGGTCATTGCGGAGGCCGTGCCGGACGAGGCCGAACCGGAGGAAGACCGCCTGGAAGAAGACCGAGAGGTCGACATGGACGCCCCTGTGGTGTTCGACGACCTCAACGGGCTGTCGTTCTCCGACGCGGTCGACGCCACGTTCGTGGCCTTCGACGACGGCGACATCGTCACCGGCATCGTCGTCAAGATCGACAGCGACGAGGTGCTCCTCGACATCGGGTACAAGTCCGAAGGTGTCATCCCCTCGCGCGAGCTCTCGATCCGCAACGACGTCGACCCCAACGAGGTCGTCACGCTCGAGCAGGAGCTCGAGGCCTTGGTGCTCACCAAGGAGGACAAGGACGGCCGACTCATCCTCTCCAAGAAGCGCGCGCAGTACGAGCGCGCCTGGGGGGCGATCGAGGAGATCAAGGAGAAGGAAGGCATCGTCGAGGGTCCGGTCATCGAGGTCGTCAAGGGCGGCCTCATCCTCGACATCGGGCTCCGCGGCTTCCTGCCCGCGTCCCTCGTCGACCTGCGCCGCGTGCGCGATCTCGCTCCGTTCGTGGGCAAGTCGCTCGAGTGCAAGATCATCGAGCTCGACAAGAACCGCAACAACGTCGTCCTCTCGCGACGCGCGTACCTCGAGGAGACACAGCGCGAGCAGCGCGACGAGTTCCTCACCAACCTGAAGCCCGGAGAGATCCGCGAAGGTGTCGTCTCCTCGGTGGTGAACTTCGGTGCGTTCGTCGACCTCGGTGGCATGGACGGTCTCGTGCACGTCTCCGAGCTGTCGTGGAAGCACGTCGATCACCCGAGCTCGGTGGTCCAGGTCGGTGACGACGTGACCGTGCAGGTCCTCGACGTCGACCTCGAACGCGAGCGGATCTCGCTCTCGCTCAAGGCCACTCAGCAGGACCCGTGGCAGGAGTTCGCCGACGGGCACCAGGTCGGCGAGCTGGTCTACGGCCGGGTCACGAAGCTCGTGCCCTTCGGCGCGTTCGTACAGGTCGGTGACGGCATCGAGGGACTCGTCCACATCTCGGAGATGGCCGTGCACCACGTCGAGGCACCGGAGCAGGTCGTCACCCCCGGCGAGGAGCTGTGGGTGAAGATCATCGACATCGACCTCGAGCGTCGCCGGATCTCGCTCTCGATCAAGCAGGCCGCCGAGGGCGGTGTCGTGGCGGCCGAGTACCAGGACCAGTTCGGTGAGCACGCCTACGACGAGACGGGCAACTACATCGGCCCCGAGATCGTCGCCGACGAGCCCGAGATGGCCGAGGGGGCGGCCGAGGCGGCCTCGGAGGGCTCCACCGAGGATCCGAGTGCCGAGGCCCCGGAGACGGCCGCGGCGAGCACCCAGGCCCCGAAACCGGTAGACGCCGGGGTGGAAGCCCCGATTTCGGGAGAAACCCCGGTTTCGGAGGAACCCTCGGCCGAGTAACCCTCAAGGCGGGGCCGCCCCGGGCCGACCAATGGAGTCGGGAGGAAACCGACTTCGAGGAGCGTGCCCGTGGGGAACCGACGCACACTGATCGCGGCCGGAGCGGTCGTCCTGGCCGCTATCGCTGGTCTGCTCGTGTTCGTCTATGTCTCGGGAGCCGACAATCGGGCCGCGGACAAGGTCGACATGGTGCAGGCCTTCGTCGCGGTCAACGACATCCCGAAGGGCACGACAGGCGACTCGGCCCTGGCCGATGGGCTGATCCAGGCCGATGAGGTGTTGCGCGGTTCCGTGCCGCCCGCGGCGGTGACCGACTCGTCGGTCCTCGGCGGCAAGGTCGCATCCTCGACGATCCAGGCGAAGCAGTACATCACCGACGCGAGCTTCGTTGCCCCGGCTGAGGGTGGCGGTGGATCGCTCGCCGCCGCGATCGGTGACGGGGCGCGAGTGGCGGTCACCGTGTCGGTGGACGCGGAGCGCGGCGTCGCCGGTCAGATCGCGCCCGGCGACCGCGTCGACATCGCCGTCGTCGGCGACGGATCGGCCGCGTACATCCTCAGTGACGTGAAGGTGCTCTCGGTCGGCCAGGAGACCGCGGCCAGCGCGGCCGGCGGGAATGGTGAGCCGTCGGTGGACGCGGCGGGCACTGGTCTGATCACGTTCGAGCTCAGTCCCGACGATGCGCTCGCCGTCGTTGCGGCCAACAAGAGCGGATCGCTGTACCTGACGTTGAAGCCGATCGCGGGATCAACGTCCGGTCGCGAGTCCTCGGTGGCGGCATCGGGCGGGTAGGAGCCATGGCAGTCGCGCATGACGACCCGATCGGGATGACCAGCGGCGCAACCGCCACCTCGCGCTATGACGTCGCGGTCGTCGAGCCCGACCCGCGGTACCGCATGCGACTCGGCACCCAGCTCGCGGGCGCGGCGCAGTTCGAGTCGATCGAGGAGCTCGTCCAACATCTGCGGCCCGGGCGTCCGGTGGTGGCCGTCTTCGGTCCATCGGTCGCAGTGCCGCTCGGCTTCCAGCAGGTGCAGCGCCTCGTCGCTGCGTACCCGGAGCTCGGGGCGGTCTTCGCTGTGGCCGAGGTGT
Source organism: Acidimicrobiia bacterium (assembly GCA_022865365.1). Taxonomy (GTDB): domain Bacteria; phylum Actinomycetota; class Acidimicrobiia; order IMCC26256; family PALSA-555; genus JALHSW01. The sequence continues at coordinate 5,420 of JALHSW010000120.1, forward strand.
CGGCCCCGGTGCTCCAGGCTGCACTGCGCGCGGGAGCGCGCGACACCGTCGCCGCGGGCGACGCAGCAACGATGGTGCAGGCCGTGGCCCGAGTCGGAGACCTGTTGCACGACTCGACTGCATCGCGTGTGCCCGCAGTCGTGGAGTCCCGAGCGAACCCGGGCCGGCTCACCGTCGTGTTCTCGACCAAGGGTGGGGTGGGGAAGAGCACGATCGCGATCAACATCGCCGTCGCAATGGCACGGCGCACCGACGAGCGCGTCGCGCTCGTCGACGCCGACCTGCACTTCGGCGACATCGGGGTGCTGCTGGGCATCCCGCCGCAGACGACGATCACCGACGCCGCGGCCTCGATCCAGTTCGCCGATGCCGAGATGTTGGGCACCATGCTCACCCGCCACGAGAGTGGGGTGTACGTGCTGCCCGCGCCGGCCGAAGCGGTGCTCGGCATCGCCTTGCCTCCCGAAGAGCTCGTCGGGGTCTGCTCGGCACTCCAGTCGTTCTGCGGTCAGGTCATCGTCGACACCCCGACCGCCTTCGACGACAGCATCCTCGCTCTCCTCGAAGCGGCCGACGAGATCCTCCTCGTCGGGGGGATGGACATCCCGAGCGTCAAGAACCTGAAGATCGGCATGCAGGCCCTCGACCTCGCGGCGATTGCCGGGCCCAAGCTCCACCTCGTGCTGAACCGGGCCAACACCCAGGTGAAGCTCGATGTGCGGGAGATCGAGCAGGTGCTCGGCTTGCGCGCCGAGTTCCCGATCCCTTCCGACATCGCGGTCCCGATCTCGGTCAACGCGGGGCAACCCGTGGTCGCGCAGGACCCGAAGTCCCCGGCGACGCGTGCCATGGAGCACATCGCGGTCACGCTGCTGGGCGCCGACGTCGCGGCCAGCAGCAAGAAGCGTCGCGGGCGCAAGCAGCAGTAGCGGCTGGAGCTGACGATGACGGTGCAGCAGACAGGTCAGGAGCCGGGCCGCTGGCAGGAGACGAAGCCACGCGCGGCCCAAGCCTCACGTGCGCACGCGCTCGAAGACCTGCGCCAGAAGATGCACCAGTTCGTCATCCAGGAGCTCGGCCCGATCCTCTACGACCAGCGGATCTCGGAGGCCGATCTCCGGAAGCAGGTCGAGGAGCAGCTCCACCGGGCCCTGTCACAGGAACGCCTCGCGATCGGTGCCGCGGATCGTCAGGCGCTCGTGCAGTCGGTGTTCGACGACGTGCTGGGCTACGGACCGATCGACCAGCTGTTGCGCGACCACGGCATCAACGAAGTCATGGTGAACGGCCCCGACCGGGTGTTCATCGAGAAGGAGGGCAAGATCGTCCTCACCGACGCGAAGTTCGTCGACGAGAGCCACCTCCGGCGCATCATCGACAAGATCGTGAGTCAGGTCGGTCGCCGCGTCGATGAAGCCACACCGATGGTCGATGCCCGTCTCCCCGACGGGTCTCGCGTCAACGTCGTCGTATCGCCGCTCGCGATCGGCGGGCCGTTCATGACGATCCGGCGCTTCGCCACCGACCCGTTCACGGTCGACGACCTCGTGACGATGGGCACACTGAACGCCCAGGTCGCGCAGTTCATGGACGCCTGCGTGCGGGGCCGTCTCAACGTGGTGGTGAGCGGCGGTACCGGCACCGGGAAGACGACCCTGCTGAACGTGCTGTCGGCGTTCATCCCGAGCAACGAACGCATCATCACGGTGGAGGACTCCAAGGAGCTTCAGCTCCAGCAGCCCCACGTGCTCGCGCTCGAGGGTCGCCCTCCGAACATCGAGAGCAAGGGCGAGGTCCGCATTCGCGACCTGGTCCGAAACTGCCTGCGTATGCGACCAGACCGCATCGTCGTCGGTGAGGTCCGTGGCTCCGAGGCCCTCGACATGCTCCAGGCCATGAACACCGGCCACGACGGTTCGCTCACGACCGTGCACTCGAACTCGCCGCGCGACACCTTGTCACGCGTCGAGACCATGTCGCTGATGGCGGGCATGGACCTTCCGGTGCGAGTCATCCGCGAGCAGATGGCATCGGCGCTCGATCTCATCATCCACCTGAGCCGTCTGCGCGACGGCACTCGACGGGTGACTCACGTGACCGAGGTGATGGGCATGGAGGGTGATGTGATCGTGCTGCAAGACCTGTACCTCTTCGACTACGGCATGGGCATGGACGCCGAGGGCAAGTTCCTCGGTCACATGAAGAGCACGGGCATCCGCCCGAGCTTCGGCGACCGGCTCGCGAACTACGGCATCTCGCTCGATGCGTCGCTGTTCGCAGCGGAGACGTTCGAGCGACGCGCGGCGGCGAAGCGATGAGCGCGGCCGATTTCCTGTCGGGGGTTGGTGTGGTGCTCGCCATCGACACCGGTAGCCCGACCTTGCGCCTCGTCATTGCAGTGCTGATGGCCGCGGCGATCCTCGGGATCGCGCTCGCGCTGATGCTCATGACCGACGACCAACGCAGTGGGCTGGAGAAGCGCCTCACCGGATTCGGAGTCCCCCAGGACATCGACACCGAAACCGACACCGTCCCTCATGGCGAGCAGCAGCTCACCGAGACGCGCCTCATGCAGGGGATGGTGGGCTTCACCGGGCGCATGGCGGAGCGCGTCGGTCTGTTGAATCGAGTGGAAGACAAGCTCGAGCAGGCCGACGTTCCGCTCCGTCCGCCCGAAGCG
>JALHSW010000121.1 GCA_022865365.1 Acidimicrobiia bacterium
CTCCCACCGCTTCCCGTCGTGCGACGCCCATACCGCCAGCCGCTGAGGCTTGTCACCGTCGACGCCGGCCGCGAGAAACTCTTTCCCGGTCCACGCCACGGCGCTCATCTCCGGGTTCGCGAGCTCACCCCGCTCGTACAGGCGCTTCGGGATGTCGACGCGTTCCCAGCTCAGCCCGGCGTCGGGGGAGCGCCACGCTTGCGGAACCCGCCCTACTGGGTCGGTGTAGCCACCCTGGAACCCCACTGCAACGACGACACCGTTCGGCGCCGCGGCGACGTCGACCACAACCATCCCGCCGCTGCGGTTGTGGAACGCGCGTGTCGACGTGCAGATACGGTTCCAGCTCGTGCCGCGATCCCGGGTTACCCAGACCGCGGCGGCGCTGCTGTAGTTGTCCGGGTCGTAGCCGACTGCGACGGCGTCGTTTGGTGCGGTCGCCGCGAACTTCGACGGCGCGTCCGTCCCCACGCCGAGCTTGGCTTCCGGCTCGAAGCACGGTACGGCCGCGGCGACCGCACTTTGGGCGGTGACCGATCCGGCGATCAGCGCGAGCAGTACCCCGACGATGACGGACCCGGGGACACCTCGCTCGGTGCCGCGCCCGTGTCGGATCACGTCGGAACGGTACCAGTCCTCAACCGGCGCTCCCCCGACACCCGCTCCTCTCGATCGAGTGCCCGAGCGCGGAGCGGTCGCCGGCGTCGGGCACCGTCGCGAGCTCGTGCGTGGGCAATGAGGCACCCATCGTGAGCCGACCCGAGAGACTCTCCAACGATCAGGCACGGCGGATCACACTCGCAGCGCAAGGCTTCGCCGAGCCACGACCGACGGGACGGGTCGACCGCCGCCACGTGCGCAAGGTGTTCGACCGCCTCGGCCTGATCCAGATGGACTCGGTGAACGTGCTCGTCCGCACGCAGTACCTCCCGCTGTTCTCACGGCTCGGTCCGTACGACCGGTCGCTGCTCGACCGCCTCGCGTACGACGACCACGAGGTGTTCGAGTACTGGGGCCACGAGGCGTCGCTGATCCGCTCCGACCTCCAGCCGCTGCTGCGCTGGCGCATGGGCAGCGAGCACCGGTGGACCGGCATGCGCCAGTGGGCCGAAGCCCAGGACCACGATGTCACCGGCGCGCTGCTCGCCGCAGTCCTCGCCGACGGGCCTGTGAGCGCGGGCGAGCTCGATGTCGCCGACCGCAAGAAGGGGCCCTGGTGGGGCTGGGGCGATACCAAGAAGACCCTCGAGCACCTCTTCTACATCGGTCGGGTCGGCGCGGTGCGGCGCAACACCTTCGAGCGCGCCTACTGCGATCCCGCGCTCGTCGTGCCGCCCGACGTGCTCGATCGCCCGACCCCCGAGCCGCGCGACGCAATGGTCGCGCTCCTCGAACGCTCGGCCCGGGCCTTCGGCCTCGGGACCGCGAAGGACCTCGCCGACTACTTCCGCCTGCCGATCAAGGCGGCCCGACCGCTGCTCGAGGAGATGGCCGATTCCGGCGTCGTCCACAGAGTGACGGTCGACGGTTGGAAGGAGCCGACGTACCTGCATCCCGAAGCCAAGGTGCCGCGCCGCATCGACGCATGTGCGCTCGTCTCACCGTTCGACTCCGTCATGTGGGAGCGCGACCGCGTCGAGCGCCTCTTCGAGTTCACCTATCGCATCGAGATCTACGTCCCCAAGCCGAAGCGCACGTTCGGCTACTACGTGCTGCCGTTCCTCCTCGGTGACCGCTACGTGGCCCGGGTCGACCTCAAGGCCGACCGCGCCGACCGCAAGCTCCTCGTCCAGGCGGCGTATGCGGAGCCCGGCGTCGACCACGCCGAGGTCGCCGAGCGACTCTGTGGCGAGCTCCGCCTGATGGCCACCTGGCTCGGCCTCGACGACGTGGTCGTCGTCGATCGCGGCGACCTCGCTCCCGCCTTGCGCGCGATGCTTCCCTGATCGCCGGGCGTGAAGGGGTGTCGATGAGCGGCCGTGGTCTCGGGGGGAAGCTGGGCAAGACCCGATCGATACTCGTGGTGGTGCTCGCCTACGTGACCGCGCTCGGGGCGGCCTGGGCCGTCGCCGCGGCGATCGGCCCCGAGCGACCGGTGTGGGCGCTCGGGCTGGGGTACCTGGTCTCGGCGCTCGTCATCTACGCGTGGTCGACGGGTGTCGACAACGGGTCGATGTTCGACGCCTGGTGGAGCGTCCTGCCACCGTTCGCCGCGGTGTGGCTCGCGGTGGGCCACGGGGCAGGTGTGCCGGGCCTGCGCATCACTCTGGTGATGATCGTGGTGTGGATCTGGGCGGTGCGGCTCACCACGAACTGGGCGCGCGACTGGCCGGGCCTGGACCACGAGGACTGGCGGTACCTCGAGCTCTACGCCAAGGGCCCCAAGCCGCTGATCCGCCTCGTGGCCGTGCACCTCTTCCCGTGCTTCGTCGTCTTCCTCGGCTCGCTGCCCCTGGTGCCCGCGCTCGTGTGGGGCACCCGATCGGTCGGCGTGCTGGATTGGATCGCGCTGGTCATCGGCGTGGCCGCCGCGACGATCGAGCTCGTCGCCGACGAGCAGATGCGGCGCTTCGCCCGCACCAAGGCGCCCGGGGACGTGATGGACCGCGGGATGTGGCGCTACTCGCGCCACCC
>JALHSW010000122.1 GCA_022865365.1 Acidimicrobiia bacterium
ATCACGGTCAGGCTCATCACGGTCAGGCTCATCACGGTCAGGCTCATCACGGTCAGGCTCATCACGGCCGGGTCAGACGACGCCATCATACGATCGCGACTCACGCCTGCGGGTGCTCGGCCCATTCGATGCCGATCGACTCGGCGATCTTGCGCTTGAGATGTGGCGGCACCTCGTCTCGACATCGGGTGGCGACGACCTGACGGAGCTCGAGCTCGAAGTCGAACCCCTGCGCACATGGTGGGCACCGATTGAGATGGCGAGTGATCTTCCATCGCCGCCAGACGGTGATCTCACCATCGAGGTAGTAGTACATGCGATGGAAGGTCTTGTCGCAGTCCATCTGTGCGCCGCTTCTCCCTGCGTCCTTCACGCGGCCGGGTGGGCAGCCGGCTCGGGCACGAGGCCCCGTTCCTTGGCGAAGTCGAACAACCGCTTCTGGAGCTGCCTTCTTCCCCGGTGGAGCCGACTCATCACGGTCCCGACCGGTACGTCCATGATCTCGGCGATCTCCTTGTAGGAGAAGCCCTCCACGTCGGCGAGGAGCACGGCCATGCGGAACTGCTCGGGGAGGGATTCGAGCGCCTCCTTCACGGCGGCGTCGGGCATCGCGTCGAGCACCTCGGACTCCGGCGTGCGCTCCGCTTCGGCCGCCTCGAGCCCACCGATGCGGCGGTAGAGCGCGAAGTCTTCGCTGTCGTCGAGCTCGGACTCCTGGGGCCGACGCTTCTTGGCCCGGTAGATGTTGATGTAGGTGTTCGTGAGGATGCGGTAGAGCCAGGCCTTGAGGTTGGTGCCCTCCTTGAAGCCGCCGAAGCCGCGGTAGGCGCGCAGGTACGTCTCCTGGACGAGATCCTCCGCGTCGGCAGGGTTGCGGGTCATCCGCATCGCGGCCGAGTACAACGCGTCCATGTAGGGCATCGCGAGGTCGGCGAACGTCGCCTGATCGGCCATCGCATCCGAGGCTATCCCGCGGGTCAACCGACCCCGGATGCGGCGGCTGACCGGCGCCGGGAACCCTCATCGACGTCGACGGCCGTTCATTGCACCATGAGTTGCGCTGAGCGGTACTCACGGTGCAATGAAGGCACCGGAGCGGGCCCGGGCCCAGGTGCGTCGGCCACCGCCGCCGGCGATCCCCTAGCTCGGCGTGATCTTCCAGATCGCGCCGCCGGGGCTCCCGACGTCGGTCGCGACGTAGAGATTGCCGTCGGGACCCTGGACGACACTCCGCAAGCGCGTCCCCGTCGAGCCCGGCACCTGGAACTGCCCACTCACGCTGCCGTCGGGGTTCATGAGAAGGACGCGCAGCTCACTGTTCTTGAGCACCGCGACGATCAGCGCGCCGTCCCACGCCTTCCACTGCGAGCCGGAGAGGAAGGTGATGCCCGACGGGGCGATGGTGCCGGCGTCACCGGATCGCCACACCGGCCGCATCGCGCCGGGGAACTTCACGAGATCGGTCATCGGGAGGCTCTGGTCGTAGGCCCCACCCGTGTCGGGATCCCACCCTGCGTTCCCGCCGTTGACGAGCTTGTTGACCTCGTCGTTGATGTTGGGTCCGTGCTCGGCGGTGTACGGATCGTTGGACCCCGGTCGGAATGCAAGACCCTGGGGGTTGCGATGCCCCTTCGTGTACCACTGTCGAGCAGACGCGTTCCCGGTGTAGGCAGCCCCGGTGGTGGTGATCCGCAACACCTTGCCGCCGAGCCCGTTGCCGTTCTGCGGTGCGGGCCCCTGCCCCGCGTCGCCCGTCGTGACCCACAGTGCCGCGGGGGTGGTCCCCGGCTGGAAGCGGACGCGGCACCCGTCGTGGAAGTTCGCGTGGGGGATGGGCCCGACCAGATCGAGCGGGAGGGACAAGCCGGCATTGGCCGCGGCAGCCAGATTCACGGTGTAGCGACGAAGGCGGTTGTCGTTGGCCGTCGTCGAGACGCACACGTAGATGAACTGGTTCGTCGCGAAATTCGGATCGACGGCGATCCCCATGAGCCCGTCCTCACCGGTCGTCGTCACGTCGCTGATCGTGCCGACCAGCTTCGAGACGCCACCCACGAGGGACGAGATGCGCCCGGGACGCTCGGTGTAGAGCATCGTCGACGCGTCGACGAACGCGATGTCCCACGGGTGATCGAGCCCGGTGACGACGGTCTTGTCGACGCTCAACGTCGGTGATCCCGCGGGCGCCGGAACCACTGGTGGCGGGGCGGCCAGCGCGGGCGGCGGTTGCGCGGGCGACGGCTGCGCGGGCGGCGGCGGCTGCACGACGCAGGCCGAGGCGAAGAGTCCGATCGCCAACGTGGCGATGGTGATAGCCGCGTTCCGTCGCTTCCTCATCCGAGTCGTCCTCCGTCCGGCGCTCAGGACCAACTCGTTGTATCGGCAGGCAGGCCCGGAAAGTTCAGCGCGTCAGGTCGGGCCCTCATAGACGATGACGTCCACCGGATCCGACGTCGCGCTCGAGCCGGCGTTGTTCGTCGCGGTGACGATGAGGCTCCCAGTGAGGTCGGGGAGTGGGGGCAGTCCGGGCGGCTCGTAGTCGGCCGGCGCGAAGACGAACTCCGTGTCACTCGCAAACGTGGTCGTCGTGTTGTACGGAGCAGTCGCGTTGTTGACGATCGCCTCGTACCCGGCCACTGCCGCGTAGACGCCCGAGGCGCCTTTGCACGGGTTCGTCGCCGGCGAGACGCGCGGGGCACAGATCACTCCGACCGTCGCGCTCGGCAGTGTGGAGAAGCGCAGGGTGAACGTCAGCCCACCCGGATCATTCGCGTTGATCCGAAAAAGCAGCACGTCTTCGTCCTCGGTCCTGAGTTCGGACGCGCACGTGTACCCGGATGGCGGAGCGGCGCACGACACTTGCGACGAGATCCCGGTAGGGCCACCGGTCGGAACGAACACAGGGTTCGCGTTGTCGAAGGTCGGCGGCGCGACGACGGTCGGCGGCGCGACGACGGTCGGCGGCGCGACGACGATCGGGAATACCACGGGCTCTCCCGGCAAAGGCGCCGGGACGAAGAACACCGACCCATCCTGCACGACGATCGCGAACGGCCCGGGACCGAAGCCGTGCTGCAGGAGATCTTGCAGCAGGTTGTCCTGGATCCACTGCGGCAGGTCGGCAGGAGAGATCTTGCTGATGTCGCCACAGAGCACGCCGCTCGTGGAATCGCACTGGTCGAGCGGCGTGAGCAACTTTGTGACGCCGTCGATGCCCTCGAGGTCAACGTCGTGGAAGAGGGCCGTGAACACGCAGTAGTCGGCTGTGATGCAGTTCCCGTTGTAGGCAGTGCCGCGTGTGGTCGCGTTCGCACCGGCGCCTTCTAGCCCGAACGATCCGCTCTCGGTGAGCGCTTCGGTGCGGTTCCACGCCTGCCCGGTCTCGAGGCTGCCCTGGACCTGGCGGGAACCCTGCTCCTCGGTGAGCGTCTTGATCGTGAACGTCGTGTTCACGTCGAGTCGGGTGTAGGAGTCCTCGGAGTAGTCGATCTCCGCGAGGCCGGACCCGTCGGTGCGGACCGTGTCGCCCTGGCGCAGCTTGTCGCCGTCCTTGGCTTCCTTGAACTTGTCCGCGCCGTCCTTCTTCACCTCGACCTTGTCGGAGGTGACCTTCAGCGTCGCGAGCACCTCGTTGGTGGTGCTCTGCGCGAACGCGGCGGAAGCGGCAGCCATCGGTGCTACGGCAACGACCGCGAGCACGGTCAGGACGACTGCGAAGCGACGCGTTCGAAAGGTCATGACGACAAGTTAGCCCGTGGCAGGCCACCGCGGGTGGGCGGTCGACCGCAGGGCGAGGCAGTGGAGCCGGGACGGAGATTCGAACTTGCTGACCTGCTCATTACGAGCAATCCCGCACCCACCGCTGTACTCACTCGCCGAACCCCAACAACAGCGTCAGATTCGCCGCACCGAAACGCGTCCAATGATCACCTGAAGCACCGGGACGTCACCGACACGCGGTGACGCGGCAGCGTGCGGTCCTGCTCGACCTGCCGGGATCGCGAATCAGCCGGTGAACG
>JALHSW010000123.1 GCA_022865365.1 Acidimicrobiia bacterium
CGGGCGAGGGTCCCGTAGAAGTCGAGGAGCACGGCTCGGAAGCCGCTCGGGGTCGGATGGTTCCTGCGTGTCGGTTGACTCGCCACGTGTGTCATCGTGCCCCGGCCGCGCGCAGGATTGCGAACCCGAGCCAGGGCGCAACCCGTTCGGCGCCTTCGAGACTGAAGTGGGTACCGTCGGGTCTGAGCGAGGGGTCGAGTTCGCCTCCTGGCTGGCGGCTGAGCCACTCGGCGAGGTCGACGATCGCGAGGTCGGGCCGCTGGCGCGCGACGGAGCGAAGGATCTCGTTGAAGCGCGCGACACGTGCATCGGCGTTGTCGGGCGCGGCCACGTTCGGGCCGCCAACGTTGAAGTCGGAGCGAGGAACGGTGAGCCAGACGACGTTGACGCCACGGGCCGTGAACAGGTCGAGCGCGGCCAGCATCTCCGCCTCGACGTGTGCGTCGAAGACGGGATCGCCCGGCGCGCGCCAGGTCGCGTCGCCAGGGAACTGGTGGTCGGCGACATCGAAGATGCCTACCTCGATGACCGCGATATCGGGCTGTTCGGTATCGATCGATCGTGTCCAGCCGTCGGCCCAGTCGCCGCAGTCTGATCGGGAGGGCGTGATGCGGCCGTCGAATGGGTTGCGGACCGTGCCGCCGCGTAGGAGTCCACATCCGAGTGCGGCTTCACCGCCGACCAGGGTCACGTCGCCTGACGAGCGGGCCCAGTTGCCCATCCCGAGTGTCTGGATCAGCGCGGTCGAGTCGCCGAAGAACCCCACGCGCGGGGGAGTGTCCGCGGCTGGTTGGGGTGAGGGTGCCCGGACCCCGCGTTGTTCCAGTTGGCGCTGCGCGGCTTCAAAGTCGATCGCCGTCGCGGGGTGTGGCATGAGCGCGGTGACAGTGAGCGCCGCGACCGCGAGCCCGGCCACGGCCAACGGTGCCATGATGCGAGCTTGGCGTGGGCGCAGCACCCGTCCTCGTCGGATCGGCTGTTCGATGAGGACGAAGGAAGCGACCGCCAAGGCCAGCGTCATTCCGGCTTGGACCAGCACGAGGCCAATGCCGTCGAGCCCCGTTCGCTCTGGAGTCAGCCACAGAATGATCGGCCAGTGGAAGAGGTACGCACCGTACGAGACGCGTCCGAGTTGACGAAGCGGCTCGAACGCGAGCAGTGAGGCCAGTGGTCCGCGCGGGAGCACGCTGATGATGAGCGCGACCGAGGCGAGCGAAAACGCGGTCAGGCCGCCGTAGTTGATCCACGTGGAGGTCGGGCTCGTGTTGGAAAACAGTGCTGCGATGCATGCGAGGGCACCAACGCCGAGCGCGGTCGCCCAACGGCGTGGCGGTGCGTTGACGAGCCGACCGACGCTGATCGAGGTGGCCACCACGCCACCGATGAGGAGTTCGCCGGCGCGCGAGATCGTGCTGTAGTAGACGAAGTCGTAGTTACCGGCGGTCGCGGCGACGAACGTTGCGGCAAGCGAGATGCCCACACCCACGAGCAACGTCACGCGGAGATTGCTGCGCACTCGTTGTCGACGCCGCGTCGCGTGTCCGACGAACAGTACGAGGAGCGGGAAGACGAAGTAGAACTGCTCTTCGATGGCGAGACTCCAGAAATGCAGGAACGGCGAGGGAGCCTCGAAGAGTTGAGCGTAGCTGTGACCGGTAAACAGGAAGTGCCAGTTCGCGAAGTAGCCCAGGGTCGCCAACGCGTCGCCGCGAACGGTATCGGGCACCGAGCCCAGCGCCGTCGCAGAGAGTACGAGGATGAACGCAATACACAACAGCCCTGCGGGCAGGAGTCGCCGGAGACGTCCCGAGTAGAACTGCCCGAGATCGACCGTTCCGTTTGCGAGGCACCGATCGAGCAAGACTCGCGTGATCAGGAATCCCGACAGCGTGAAGAACACCGAGACCGCGAGGAAACCGCCCGATGCCCACGGGTATCCGACGTGGAAGAAGAAGATCGCCATCACGAGCAGTCCACGGATTCCGTCGAGCGCGGGCACGTACTCCATGGTTCGTTCGCGAGCACGCCATCGCCGACCGTCCTCGACGCCGTTCGGGTGTGTTCCCGGTCCCGTGCTGCCGTCAGGTGACGCCTGGCGCGGGTGCGACGACAGACGCGTCGGAGTCATCCGCGTGCACGCGCGAGGAAAAGCGCGTCGAAGGCCATGTGGGGATTCTCGCGCGTCGACAGGACGGCGGTACCGGCGATCCCGCGTCGCCGGAGTGACGGAGCACCTCCGTAAGCGTTCCGGGGGCTCACGACTCAGGACAGCGACGCCGGGAGGTGCTCTGATGGGAGCCGGCGCACAATCGGAGGAGACCGCGATGGACGACACGACTAGCCCTGAAGCAGGTGCCCCGAGCTCGGGTGAGGAGCAGGCCGGC
>JALHSW010000124.1 GCA_022865365.1 Acidimicrobiia bacterium
CGTTCGTCCCCCCGAACGTCGGTGGCTTCCCCGGTGGTGCCGGCCTCCTCGGCCCGCATCAGCTCGTGCACACCTTCGACCTGCTCCAGGCGTTCGACGTCGCCCCGGCGGTGCCCGACGACACCGACGCACTCTTCGCACGGTTCGGTCTCTTCGACGTCAGCCCCGCCACGCGGCGCGTCGTCGAGGCCGAGGGCGATCCGGGGCGTCGCTTCGCACTCGCGGCGATGAGCCCGGAGTTCGCGGTCGCATGACTGCCCGCGCGTATTCCCGCCGCGACTTCCTCCAGCGCTTCGGTCTGGGGAGTGCGGCCGTCATCGCGGGTGGCTACGGCCTCTCGGTGTGGGAGTGGGCCGGGCCCGCGTCCGCGGCCACGACGACGGCCGGGACGCTCGGCGACGGCGCGAAGGGACGCACGCTCGTGATCGTCGAGATGGCGGGCGGCAACGACGGGCTCAACACCGTCGTGCCCCTCGACGTCGGCGCGTACCACGACCTGCGCCCGACCCTCGGCGTCAGCGATCCCCTCCCGCTCGACGCCGACATCGGCCTGCACCCGAGCCTCGCGAAGCTCGCGAAGCGGTTCGAGCAGGGCCAGGTCGCGATCGTCGAAGGCGTCGGCTATCCCGAACCCGACCTCTCGCACTTCGGCTCCATCGCGATCTGGTGGTCGGCGCGCGGCGGCTCGGGACAGGCCGGGTGGCTCGGTGCGTACCTCGACGGCACCGTCGGCTTCGACGACCCGCTCGCCGCGATCGGGATCGGCCCGGGGCCGTCACCGGCACTGCTCGGCACACAGTCGTTCGCCACGACGATCGCCGACTCGGCGGGTCTTCAGCCCCGACTGCCGGCGTGGCTCGACCGCCCCGACGATCTGCTCCGGGCGTGGGGCAACGTGGCGCCCGCGAAGGTCGACGCGACCACGCTGGTCGGCCAGGTCCAGCGCTCCGTCGGGCTCACGGTGAGCGCACGCGAGGACCTGGCGAAGACGCTCACGGGCGCAACCGACACGGCGCCGGCCTCTGAGTCGAGCGCCGCGGGGCGACGCGGGTACCAGGCGACGAGCGTCGTCGACTCGCTCGCGCTGGCCGCCGAGCTCGTCAAGTCGCCCGCGAAGCCGCGCGTGATCTACGTGAGTGGGATCGGCGACTTCGATACACACCAGAACCAGGCCCAGACCCATCCCGAGCTGATGAGCCAGCTCGACGAAGGCATCGACTCGTTCTTCACCGCGCTCGGCGAGGCTGCGAAGGATGTGGTGCTCGCCACGGTCTCGGAGTTCGGGCGCCGCCCTGCGGAGAATGGTGGTGGCACCGACCACGGGACGGCGAACGTCCACTTCGTGGTCGGCCCCGCGGTCAAGGGTGGCCGCTTCGGTGAGCCCCCGTCGCTGACCAGCCTCGACAACACCGGGAACCTCGTGCACACAGAAGACTTCCGGTCGTTGTACGCGACGCTGCTCGATGGTTGGCTCGGCGTCGAGCCGGGCGCCGTCCTCGGCGACGACTTCCCGACGTTCCCGCTGTTCTCGTAGCGCTTCTGGGGAGCACGCCCGGACTCGGGCACTCGGGATCCGCGGGCGCCCCCGGTAGCCTCGGTGCATGTTCGAGCAGCTGGTCGACCTCGAGACGGAGCTGGAGAAGCTCGAGTCCCGGCTGTCGGAGATCTA
>JALHSW010000009.1 GCA_022865365.1 Acidimicrobiia bacterium
AATGTCGACAAGATCTACAAGGGCAACATCGCGGCGCTGCGCGATGTGAGCGTCGACGTCCAGAAGGGCGAGTTTGTCTTCCTCGTCGGCCCGTCGGGCTCGGGCAAGTCGACGTTCCTGAAGCTGCTGCTGCGCGAGGAGACAGCGACCGACGGCCGAATCGTCGTAGCCGGACGCGACATCTCGCACCTCTCGCACTGGAAGGTCCCTCAGCTGCGCCGCAACATCGGGACGATCTTCCAGGACTTCAAGCTGCTGCCGACCAAGACGGTGTACGAGAACGTGGCGTTCGCGATGGAGGTCATCGGCCGTCCCCGCACCGTCGTCCGCACCCAGGTCCCCCAGGTGCTCGACCTCGTCGGGCTCGCGAAGAAGGCGGGTCGCTTCCCGACCGAGCTCTCCGGTGGTGAGCAACAGCGCGTCTCGATCGCGCGCGCGTTCGTGAACCGCCCCCTCATCCTGCTGGCCGACGAGCCGACCGGGAACCTCGACCCGGCCACGACGGTCGGCATCATGCGCATCCTCGACCGCATCAACCGAACCGGCACGACCGTGTGCATGGCCACGCACGACGGCCGGATCGTCGACGCGATGCGACGTCGGGTGATCGAGCTCAATCGCGGCAGCGTCGTCCGGGACGAAGCACGCGGCCTCTACGGCGCGACGGGAGGGTAACGGCCGTGTGGGCCCGCTTCGGCTACTTCGGGCGTGAGACCGTCGTCTCGCTCCGCCGCAACCTCCTGATGACGATCGCCGGCGTGCTCACCGTCGCGGTCTCGCTCGCTCTCTTCGGCGGGATCTTGATGCTCTCGCGCTGGGTCGGCCACGGCACCGAGCGGATCAAGGGCGGCGTGCGCCTCGAGGTCTTCATGAACGTCGATGCGACCGACCAGCAGATCGCCGACGTTCGTGCCGCACTCGAGGACGACGCAAACGTCAAGTCGTTCAAGTTCTTCGACAAGGAAGCAGCGCTCGAGGAGTTCAAGCGGATCTTCCGCAAGGATCCTGATCTGGTCAAGAACATCACCGCCGATGCACTCCCGACGTCGTTCCGGGTCGTGCCGGTGCAGGCGGAGAAGACCACTGCCGTGCAGCGAGCGTTCGACGCCCAGCCAGGGGTCGACGACGTCGCCACGCCTGAGGAAGCGCTTCGGGGTCTGCTCGATGCGACGAACACGGCTCGGATCATCTTCATCGGTCTGTCGCTGATCCTGCTGGTCTCGTCCCTCTTCCTGATCGTGAACACCATCCGGCTCGCGACCTTCGCGCGGCGCCGTGAGATCGAGGTCATGAAGCTCGTCGGCGCGTCCAACTGGTTCGTGCGGGTGCCGTTCATGGCCGAGGGCCTCGTCCAGGGCCTGATCGGAGCCGGCCTGGCTGTCGGTGTGGTGGTGGCGCTCAAGGTCGGCTTCGACAGCTGGTTCAACAGCCCCACGGGCTTCTTCCGCGAGTTCTACGTCACCAGCGGGGATGCGACGGTGGTGGCGCTCTACGTGCTGGCGCTCGGCGTGATCATCGGCCTGATCGGTTCCACCATCGGGCTCCGCCGTTTCCTCAAGGTGTAGTAGTCGGGGCCGAGCGGGTCCCGAGTCGGACATTTCGTCGGACGGGCGTGCAATCGCGGGCCGCGGTGACCGTTGTCCCGCCCCGAAGGCGCCCTTCCCCCGAGGAACCCCCGGAGCGAGAGGCCTTGCCCCAGCACGGTTCTGAGACCCCTGTTGCTGGTGTGAGCAGTGTTGTCTAACCTGGAAGGTCCGATGCAGTCCCGTCCCCGCTTCCTCGCGTTCGCCGCCGCCCTCGCTGCGGTAGTCGCGATCGGTGTCGTCCCGACGGGCTCTGCCGCGGGCGCGCCCGGCGGTGACCGCAAGCAGGAGCTCCAGGCCCAGATCGGGGAGGCGTCCCAGCAGGAGTTCGCCGCGATCGCTGCGCTGCAGGAGATCCAGGACCGAAAGACTGCCATCGACGCCCGGGTGGTCGACCTCGACGCCCAGGTGAGCGCGGCGCAAGCGAAGCTCGCACCGCTCGAAGCCGAAGCGCAGCGCCTCACGGCTAGCTACACCGAGCTCCAGGCCCAGGTGGCGAGGACCCAGGCCGAGCTCGATACGGCCAGGGTCGAGTTCGAGAAGTCGGCGGCCTCCCTCTACCGGTCGGCCCGTCGCGGTGAGACCTATGACGTGGTGCTCGCGTCGCGCCCCGACACCATGGTCAAGCAGGGCAAGTACCTCGACCAGGTCTCGGTGAAGCGACGCCAGCTCGTCGAGCGCGTCACGGAGCTGCGCGCCGAGCTCGAGCAGCAACGCCGGTCCCTCGAAGCCGAGAAGGCGACGGCCGATCAGGCCGCCGCCGACGCCCAGGCGATCCGCGACCAGGTCGCAAGCCTGCGTGCCGAGGTCGAGCCGGCGCGCGCAGACGCCGCCACACAGGAGTCGGCCGAGCAGAGCGCTATCGACGGCATCCAGGCGCAGAAGGCCGACTTCGAAGAAGAGCTGGCCTCCCTCCAAGCCGCGTCCGACTCCATCGCCGCGCGCCTGCGGGCGATGGGTTCGACGCCGGGGAGCGCGGGACCGTGCGGCGCGCGGCCGGTCCCCGGTGGCATCGTGAGCCCGTTCGGCCCCCGCTACCACCCGATCCTGCACTACACCCGCATGCACACGGGCGCGGACATGTCGGCAGGGTCGGGCACGCCGATCCACGCGTGCCGCGCGGGCACCGTCGTGATCTCCGGATCGCAGGGCGGCTACGGCAACGCCGTCGTCATCGATCACGGCGGGAACATGTTCACCCTCTATGCCCACCAGTCGCGGATCGCCGTCGAGGAGGGCCAGCACGTCGAAGCCGGCGACGTGATCGGCTACGTCGGCTCCACCGGCATGAGCACCGGCCCCCACCTGCACTTCGAAGTGCGCCTCAGCGGCAACCCGGTCGACCCCGCCTCGTACCTGTAGCCCTAGAGTCGGCGCTACTTGTTCGGCTGGGGCGTGACGCGCAGGTAGGGCTTGATCGCCTTGAACCCCTTGGGGAACTTCGTCTTCGCGTCCGCGTCGGAGACGGCCGCGACGATGATCACGTCGTCGCCGTCCTTCCAGTCGACCGGCGTCGCGACCTGGTAGCCGGCGGTGAGCTGGAGTGAGTCGATGACGCGCAGGATCTCGTCGAAGTTGCGGCCCGTGCTCGCGGGGTAGATGATCTGGAGCTTCACCTTCTTGTCGGGCCCGACGATGAACACCGACCTCACCGTCAGCGTGTCGTTCGCGTTCGGGTGGATCATGTCGTACAGGTCCGAGACCTTGCGGTCCGAGTCTGCGATCAGCGGGAAGTTGAGCTTCGTGCCCTGGGTCTCCTCGATGTCGGCGGCCCAGCCAACGTGCGAGTCGAGCGGGTCGACCGACAGCCCGACGACCTTCACGTTGCGCTTGTCGAACTCGGGCTTGAGCGCGGCCACGCGCCCGAGCTCGGTCGTGCAGACCGGGGTGTAGTCCTTCGGGTGCGAGAACAGCACGCCCCAGCCGTCGCCGAGGTAGTCGTAGAAATCGATGGTGCCCTCCGTGGTCTCCGCGGTGAAGTTGGGGGCCTCGTCGCCCAGGCGGATCGCCATGTGTGCCTCCAGAGTCCTTGGGGGAAGTCGGTGCTTGGGGGATGCTGATCGTTCAGCAGCCTAGGGCCGGACGGCGGCAATAGTCGAGTGAACAGGTCGGATATCCCTCGATGAGCCTCGAATGTCGATGAGCCTCGAATGTCGATGAGCCCTCGAGTGCGGTGGCTCCGCGCGCTGGCCGTCGACGTGACGCCCCTGCGAACCAGCCGCGACTTTCGGCTGCTCTGGACGGGGGAGCTCGTCTCGGAGACGGGCTCGCAGATCGCCCTCGTCGCGATCTACGTGCAGGTCTTCGCCCTCACGGGCTCGGTTGCCGCGGTCGGCCTGGTCGGATTGGTGCAGCTCGTACCACTGGCGTTCGCCGCGCTGCTCGGCGGTCCCGTCATCGATGCGCACGACCGGCGGCGCCTCCTCCTCATCGGTCAGTGCGGACAGGCTGCGGGCTCCGCGCTCCTGCTGTTGGGCGCGCTCGGGGGCGACCCACCGCTCGCGCTGGTGTACGCGGGAGCGGCCGTCGTCGCGGGGTTCGGTGGCTTCTCCCTCTCGGTGCGTTCCTCGATGACGCCGAACCTCGTGGCGAACGCGCAGCTGCCGGCCGCGCTGTCGCTCAATCAGGTCATGTGGAACACCAGCCTCATCGTCGGGCCCGCGGTCGGCGGCGTCGTGATCGACCAGGCCGGCTTCTCGTGGGCGTACGGCATCGATGTCGCCACGTTCGCCGCCACCGTCGTCGCGTGTCTGCTCATGCGACCACAGGTCCCGCGCGGTAGCCCGGTCGACGAGGAACGCGAGGCCGAGGCCGGCGCGCTCTCGCGAGGGTGGCAGGACATC
This sequence comes from Acidimicrobiia bacterium, assembly GCA_022865365.1. Lineage (GTDB taxonomy): Bacteria > Actinomycetota > Acidimicrobiia > IMCC26256 > PALSA-555 > JALHSW01. The sequence continues at coordinate 4,427 of JALHSW010000009.1, forward strand.
ACCGAGGGCTTTCGATTCCTGCGGGGACGGAGAGTGCTTCAGTCGACGTTCTACGTCGATCTCATCGCGATGATCTTCGGCATGCCGCGCGCGCTGTTCCCGGTGCTCGCGCTGACCCAGTTCGGTGCCGGACCCGAGGTCGTCGGCGTGTTGTTCTCCGCAGTGTCGGTGGGGGCGCTGCTCGGCGCGCTCAGCGCGGGGTGGGTGTCGAGGATCCGGCGCCAGGGTCTGGCGGTGCTGTGGGCCGTCGCGGTCTGGGGGCTCGGCATCGTCGGGTTCGGCCTCTCCGGAGACTCGTTGCCCCTCGCCGTGTCGTGTCTCGCGGTCGCGGGGGCGGCCGACGTGGTCTCGGCGGTGTTCCGCAGCACCATCCTGCAGACCACCGTGCCCGACAACCTCCGGGGGCGAATGTCGGCCGTGCACATCCTCGTCGTTGTCGGTGGGCCGCGTGTCGGCGACGCGGAAGCGGGGCTCGTCGCTGCGTTGACCACGCCCACGATTGCGGTCCTCACGGGCGGGCTGGCGTGCATCATCGGTGTTGCCGTGCTCGCGCTCGCAGTTCCGGAGTTCGCGCGCTACCGGCCGGTCGCGGGCCGGGCCTGACGCGGCGCGCCATGCCCCGTGAGACACTGGATGCATGTGCGGCCGCTTCGTCTCGACATCATCGCCCACTGAGCTCGCCGAGCAGTTCGTCGTCGACGAGGTCGCCGTCGCGAACGCCGAACCCAACTACAACGTCGCCCCCCGGGCGAAGGTGATGGTCGTTCGTGAACGCTCCGGGGATGAACGCTCCGGGGGTGAGCGGTCCGGAGGTGAGCGGTCCGAAGTTGAGCAGGAGGAGCACCGTGTGCTCTCGCGAGTGCGCTGGGGCCTGGTCCCCTCGTGGGCGAAGGACCCCGGGATCGGGGACCGCCTCATCAACGCGCGTGCGGAGACGGTCGCCGAGAAGCCCGCGTACCGCAGCGCGTTTGCCAAGCGCCGCTGCATCATCCCGGTCGATGGCTTCTACGAGTGGAAGGTCGTCGGCCCACCGTCGAGTCCGAAAGGTCGGCCGAAGAAGCAGCCGATCTACATCCGTCGGCGTGACGACGAGCCGATGGCGTTCGCCGGGTTGTGGGAGGCCTGGAAGGTTCCCGAGGGTGTCGACGCGCCTGACGACGGTGACGGCTGGTTGCGTTCGTGCGTGATCGTGACGACGGGCGCCAACGCGCTGCTCGCCCCGGTGCACGATCGAATGCCTGTCGTGCTCCCGGCGTCGGCATGGGGGCAGTGGCTCGATCCCGGCGAGCACGACCGGGACGCGCTCGGCGCGCTCCTGGCGCCTGCACCCGACGAGTGGTTCGAGGCGCACCCGGTTTCGACTCGGGTGAACCGAGTGGTCAACAACGATCCCGGTCTGCTCACCCCGGTGCCCGCGGAGCCGATGTCCTAGCGTGGGCGCGATGGAGCCCGCCGAGTACCTCGACACGATTCGGAGCAGCGCGACCGCCCTGGTCGACGCGGCCGTGGCGGCGGGGCTCGACGCGCCTGTCCCGTCGTGTCCGGACTGGACGGTCGCCGATCTGCTCGCGCACGTGGGTCGTGTGCACCGCTGGGCGGCGGGGAACTCGGTACGTTCGCCCGAGGACGGCTTCTGGATGGGCGAAGAGATCGAGATCCCCGAACCGGTCGAGCGCTCGGGTTGGGTACGCGACGGTGCGGAAGCGCTGATCTCCACATTGGATCGACCCGCCGACGAACCGGCCTGGACCTTCGTTCCGCCACACACCGTTGCCTTCTGGCAGCGGCGTCAGGCGCAGGAGACCACGATGCACCGCATCGACGCGCAGCTCGCGGCCGGCACAGCGGACCCGATCGACCCGGCGCTCGCGGCCGACGGGATCGACGAGCTGCTCTGGCTCCTGCCCCGACGTCCATGGGCCGGCCCGATCACGGGGAACGGCGAGACGGTGCACCTGCACTGCACCGACGTCGAGGGCGAATGGTTCATCGTGTTCGCGCCCGCCGGGCTGCAGGTCGAGCGCGTGCACGCGAAGGGCGACCTCGCCGTCCGCGGCACTGCGTCGGACATGTTGCAGTGGTGCTCAGGGCGGGGACCGGTGGAGCCGCTCGACGTGTTCGGCGACGCAGCGCTGCTCGCCACGTTCCGACGAGCGACGACGTTCTAGGCAGAACCACCTGACTGGCCGGTTCAGATCGGCGTCTCAGGCAGCAGGATCAGCCGCGGCACGCAGCACGGTGATCACGTGCTCGCGCCGCGTCGCGTCGCCGAGCAGGTCGAACCAGTCGGAGAAGGAGACCATGACGGTCTCGCGGTAGAGCGCGTCCTTCGACGGGAAGCGGTACAGCAGGCTGGGCCGGTGGATCCCGACCTCACCGGCGATGTCGTTGAGGCCGGTGCCGGCGTTGCCGTCCGCGGCGAAGTGGCGGAGCGCCACCGGTAGGTAGGCGGGATGAGTGGATATGTAGGATGCATGCCTTGCCCACAACCCTGGTCAACATCCTGGTGGGCGTCGCGATCGGTTTCGTCACCGCCGAGCTCGCGATCCTCGTCACCACCGTGTACCTCCATCGGGGGCTGACGCACCGGGCTCTCACGATGCACCCGGTGGCCGCGTTCCCGCTTCGGGTGGTCCTCTGGGTCACCACCGGGCCCGTCCGCGCGAGTGGG